>NZ_CAJODJ010000013.1:0-54884 GCF_905233225.1 Methanobrevibacter sp. UBA212 | reverse complement strand
ATAATGAAATAAACATGAAAAATAACTAAAAAATAATAAACAAACAAAATTTTTTCTAAAAATAAAAATTAGTTAAAAAATTTTGCGTCCCATCTTCAAAAACAAAAAAAGAACAAATATGTTAAAAACATATTTGTTTAAGGTAAGATTTCAATTGTGCTATTCAATAACACTTCAAAAGTCCTGTACTGGTCTTTTAGGGAACCAATAGAAACTTTTATTACATTATCACCAATCTTATAACCTGAATCAAATGAAAATGTACCGACACCATTAACAACATTGAATTTGATTTCAACATCATCATTTAATGTTGCAAACATCTCAAATTCAGGCAATTTATCTGCAACAGTGTCGTTTTTATAGAACTTGACCTGATAAGTGCCTGAACCTACATTTTCAATCTCTTTAACGGAAATATATGTAGTTGCAATCCTAGGACACATTGTTCCATAACCTGTGGTATTGGTTTCTATATCCCAGGTTATACGGGCATTCTTACCATACCAGTTGGTACCCAATTGCAGTCTTTTGGTATCATTGAATTCGCCATAATGATAGATTCCGTTAGGATTTGCGCTTAGCTCACCAAGTATCATCATACTAGGCCCCCTAGCGTTTCTGTAAATAGCATTGTCATTGACATTAGGCTCAACGGCATTTTCTGCCAAATCATATCCTGCATTGAATCTGATTCCCTCAAGCGCATTGTCGCTTATCCAATTGTATAAAATGATGATGCCTGTTGAATAATTAGAATCAACGGAAATTCCCATATAGTTGTCTAAAATCCTATTGTTGGTTATGGACACGTTTACCGCAGACTGATTCAGGAAAATTCCATATCCAAGAGGACCTTCCGGAACATCCATAACATACAAACCGATGTTTTTGGTAATCAGGTTATTGGAGATATTGGTATTCTTAACGCCCAAACCGTAAGTTATTCCATAATTGCTTAGGGATAATGTGCTGTTGACTATTTCCATATCATCAGTGTTTTCGGCAAATATTGCATTTCCAAATGATTTAATATCGTTTTTAATGATTCTGACACAATTTGCATTTGATAACCCAATACCATTTCCAGGAATTTCGACCTCACCGGAATTATATCTATCTGATTTTGACGAATCCAGATTGTTTGAAATGACACAATTTGAAATGCAAACGTTATCGGCATTTTGGATGATGATTCCTGAACCTGAATTTGCATTGATAATCAAATCTGAAACATTGAAGTTGGAAACCATAATTGTCAAAACAGGACTGTTGTTTTTACCGTTTAAGGCAGTATTTTCCTTAAATGTAATATTCATTGCCTTGTTAATGGTTAAGCTAACATCATCATATGAATTTGACAAGAATACAACAGGATTGGTTGATTTGTCTAAAATGTTTTGCATTTGCTCATTAGGCAATCCTCCATCCACATATGAAACACCTGTCTTGTTTAAAATATGAATTGTGCTTGAGGATGAAGAAGCCTCATAATTTCCCGTAAGCGGATGACTTGCTTTGATTATATGTGAACCAACACCCAAAGAGGAAACGTTAACCTTAACTTGACCTTTTACGTCACTGTTTTGGGAATAGGATTGACCGTCCAAAGTATAGGTGATTAAATGATTTGCCAAGGCCTGGCCTGAAGAATCCTTCAGTGAGATAATGTAATCATCACTGGAGTTCAATGAAAATGATCTGTCATAAGTTGTCAATTGGGTTTTGACTTTAGTTTCCTCAGCAGGCTTTGCAGGAGTTGGAACAACTGCAGATGCCTTTTTGACAGTTATCCTGCCGCCGGCAGATGATTTCTTATATTTCTTATTTCCTTTATAGGTTACCTTGACTTTGTATGTCTTGAGTTTGGAAAATTTAACTTTAACGGTTGCCTGGCCTTTGCCGTTGGTCTTTTTGGCGTATTTCTTGCCATTGATTTTAATTGTTACCTTTTGCTTTTTGAGAACCTTGCCGTTTTCATCCTTTAATGTGACAACATATTTTGTTGAAGTTTTTGGTTTAACAGTGACTTTTGGAGCGGTCAATTTTGTTTTAAGAACTTTTTTGACTGTAATTTTCTTGGTAGCTTTGGCAGCAGTAAACTGACTGTTTCCTTTATAAGTCATTTGAATCTTATAGGTTCCCTTCTTAAGCTTAAGTTTTACTTTGCCCACGCCTTTAGCGTTGGTTTTTACAGTGTAAGTTTTCTTATTTACTTTGACTGTAACTTTTTGATTGGAAATTGCCTTTCCATTAGAATCCTTTAAAGTGAATTGATAATAATCTGTTTTTTTAATAAACATTGCAAAATTTGAAGCTACAATCCTGGAAGATACCTTATTAACTGTCACTTTTGCTTGGGCAGAACTTGGTGCATAATCACTATCATCGCCAGGATAATTAACTTTAATGACATATGTTCCTGCATTCTCATTAATTTTGACAGTTGCCTTACCATTTGCATTTGTTGTGACTTTAATGTTTTTAGAGTTTATGTTAAATGTCACTTCTGCATTTGCAACAGGATTGTTGTAAATATCCTTTAATGTAATAGTATAATCAGCATTAGAGCCAGGATATGTTGTTAAATCTGACATTCCAATACTTGTTGCAGAAACATTTCCAGGAATATATTCATCACCCACGGTGAAGTTTTTGACGTTTTTAAATTGGTCACCAGTGATATAAGCGGAAGTTCCGGGCAGAACTGCAGTTACAACATTACCTGATTCCTTAAAGTCCTCTGAGTAGAATCTGACTGTTGCAGTACCGTCAACCATCATCACAGTCTTATAAACATCACCCTCCTGAGGCGCTGCATAATTGTTGTTTTTATTCAAGTAGAATGTTACCGGAACTGAATTCAATCCTTTTGCAATATCTCCGTTTGAATCAACAATTGAAATTGAGTAAACTCCCTTTTTGGATTGGGTTATATCGGTTAACTTAAGGAAATAGTTTCCATCTTCCCAGTGCTTTTCGCCATAGGTGAAATAGATTTTCGGACAGTACACATTCTCATTAAGTATGAACGCATAGCCTAAAAACGCACCTCCACCAACTGCTGCATCAACAGGCCTTTCACCAACACCGACCATGTAATTATTGTTTACAACCTCTAGAAGCTCTCCACCTGAAACAAACACCTTTTTATTGAAGTATAATTCCCCTTTCAAATTCTGATTAAAGAAATTTCCAATAACATTTAGCTGAATGACCTCACAGTCAACCAAAACACCGAAATCGGAATTTGATGCTATATAATTGCTTAAGATATTAATATTGTCTGATGAAGCCAGCTCAAAACCGTTCTTGTTTTCAGTCAGATTATTATAGGATATTGTCGGATTGTTTGAGCTTCCCGCAATTCCAATACCTGCATTCTTGTTTTTGGAAAGGGTATTTGAAGTAATGATTGTATTAGCAGAATTTTCATCATAAATTCCATAAGCTGAATCTTTTAAGATTGAATTTTTGACTGTTACTCCTGTGGAATTCCTGATTGATATAGCTCTTTCCGCATTTGAAGCAGTCACATTTTCGACAATAATGTTTTGTGAGTTTTCTATTCGAATTGAATTAGCAACACCATTATTTGAAAATGTGCAGTTCCTAATTATGATATTGGATGCGCCATTGATGAATATTGCATAATCTCCACTATCCCACATTCTTCCATCATCATTATTGAAGTTAAAACCTTCAATTATAGTGCCGTTGGCCTTTGAAGTTAGATAAAAGATGCCCCTATAGTTTGAATCTGCAGAACTGGAACATGGATCCATATTTGTACCTAGTTCACTTTTGATTATGATTGGCTTGTCGATAGTGACGTGAACGTGCACGTAATTGCTTCCCCTAATAATTATAGTGTCTCCGTCATTAGCAGAATTAACCGCACTTCTAATTGTATGTTCGTTCATTTCATTGTGATTGCTGCCGTTTTCATCAACAACGATGCTTTGAGCAGACAACACTGAATCTTCATCATTTGTACTTAAAGTATTTTCGTTTAAATTACAATCTGATTCATCATTTATTTTTAAAACATGTGAATCATCAGTAATATTCGTGTCTTCATTAGCTACAACGCAACTAAAGCTTATTAGTGCAATGAGCAATAAAGAAAATATAAACAAGAAGTTATTAAATTTCATATTTTTACCCATAATTCTTATTATAACAATTGACATAAATTTATCAATATGACATATTATACTTTCGATATAATTAATATATTTCGGTTTTATTCTTATATAATTTATTAATTATTGATATTATTCAAAGTGAAATGAAGAAAAATACATATAGAAATTAAAATAAAAATCAAATCAAATAAAAATAGGTGGGTTTTTTATTAGAAAAAAATTATTGCTCATTATACTGCTGATAACAGTTTTAACAAGCATATCCTCAATTGATGCTGCACAAATCAATCAGCCATCAGATAATGACACAATTGGAAATCTTGAAAGCGAACATGAAATTTTAAATGAAAATGAGGGAGACTTTTCAGCATTATCCCATGAAATCAATGCCAGCATAGAAACCAAATCACTAAAATTGACCAAAGATTATCTGTTTAACACTCAAAATGATGAAAACTTTTCTGATGGAATCACAATTGCAATCGACAACTTAGTCATCGACGGCCAGGGCCACACTATTGACGCCAATAAAAAAGCAAGAATATTCAATATCCAGTCAAATAACGTTATTTTAAAAAACATCAAGATAGTTAATGGAAATGCCGCCTCACATGGTGGTGCGATATGCTGGAAAGGATTTAATGGAACACTATCCACTTGTATTTTTATGGATTCCTCATCACCCAACAGCGGCGGAGCCATACTCTTTGAAAAGGATGCAACAATTGAAAACTCAAAATTTATAGGAAATTCAGCATTTTTTGGTGGAGGAGTTAATTTTGATGGAGAAGGCCATGTAAACAACTGCACATTTGAAAACAATTATGCAAAATATCTTGGAGGCGGAATCTATAATCTTGGACGAATTGATATTTTCAATTCAAGATTTTCTGACAATGAAGCTGGAGACGGAGGAGGAATTTACCTTGAATTCCCCGGACTGATTGAAGATTCAATATTTGAAAGGAACAATGCCATCGGATATGGGGGAGCAATAACAAACGAAGATAAACTCATCATAAATAATTCCCAATTCGTTGAAAATACCGGAAAATTTGCAGGGGCAATCTACTTTAAAGGAAGTGGGCATGTTGAACATTCCACATTTACTGAAAACTCCGCTGATTTAGGTGGAGCAGTATCCATCTACTCCAATAATATTGACATTGCAAACAGCAAATTTAAATACAATAGTGCAGAACAGGGCTCATCATTATACATAAACGGCAAAAACATTAGAATTGAAAACATTTCATTTACAAACAACCAAACTGATTTCGAATCTGAAATCTGCATGATCAGCAAAAACACCACTTTCAACAATCTGACCTTTCAAAACATTACCCAACCAAGCAAAAAGAATGAAACAATAAATCCAAATTCAGAAAAAAAAGATGATTCAGCACCTAAACCTAAAACCAAGAAAAAAACATCAATCACTGCCAAATCCAAAAAATTCAAATTAAAAACAAAAGCCAAAAAATATTCAGTGATACTGAAAGCCGGAAAAAACATCTTAAAATCTAAGAAATTATATCTTAAACTGAATGGAAAAACATACACCGCAAAGACAGATAAAAAAGGAAAGGCAATATTTAAGATTAAAATTCGAAAAAAAGGCAAATTCAAAGGCATCATAACCTTCAAAGGCGATGCAACATATGTATCATCCAAAAAAACTATTTATATAAAAATAAAATAATAATTATATGAATTTAAGCTCATATAATTATTTTTTGACTTTTAAAGTTACTTTTGCCTGTGACTTTATGTATTTAACGACAACAGAGTATTTTCCAACCTTTAAATTTTTAAAGGTAACAGTGGCTATTCCCTTCTTGTTTGTTTTTGCACTGTAAATTTTGTTTTTGATTTTAAATGTGATTTTTTTGCCTTTTATCGCTTTGCCTTTGCTGGTTTTTAAAGTTGCCTTAAATTTAATCCTTTTACTTTTTTTGACTGTTTTGCTTGAAGCCTTCAATACCTTTTTAACTGTTATGGTGTTTTTAACTGTAATTGTCTTAAATGTGGTTGTAATCTTGTATTTGCCCGGAAGTAAACTAAACACCTTAGATGCATAACCTTTACTGTCAGTTTTGACATTGTATGATTTTCCGGATATGGTCATTACAACAACCTGATTTTCGCCGACAGGCTTACCGTCAACACCATATACGCGAACCTTAAATGTGACTTTGCCGCTATAGTCAACCACAACATCCTTATTGTCCTTGATTTTTGAAGGGTTTGATGACGTCTTAAGGGAATTGGTTTGATTGTGCAATTTAAATTCAATAGAAGAAACACCAGGAACAGTTATTTCTTTTGAAGCAATACCTTTATCAACAATTATAGAATCTCCTGTGGAAGAATAAACTATGAAATCAGGCAATAAATTTGAATTCTCCAATTTTGATATGTTTCCTTTAGCATCTTTAACTTCATTTAAACTGACAATAACATGTGTATTTTCATATTGCATCACTCCAGAAGAAGACTCAACGCTCATGACAATCCATCTGAACTCATCGGAAATATTGAAGTTAAGCAATTGCCTGAAATCAGGATCATTCATTCCCCACCAGTTATCAGTCAAGTTGCTATTTTGATTATTTGCATATATTGCATTGGCCTGAGACGCTTTATTATTGAATAAAGAACTATGAGACAGATTTATATCTTTTCGGGCAATAATGGCCCCACCTTGGCCTCCTGCAATATTAGCTTCAAAAACGGAACCCACAACATTTAAAATGTTGTTATTGTCAATTGCACCGCCATTTATAGTGGCCTTATTATTGGTGAAAGTGGAATTGAATATGTTGACTATTCCACCGTTATCGATAGCTCCTGCACCATATGCCTGATTACTATCAAATAAAGAATTGCTTATTGTTAGCTCACCTGAGTTGTCAATGGCACCGCCATGACTCAAAGCAGCATTTGAAACAAACTTGGAATCTGAAATAACAATTTTTCCTTCATTGTTAAATATTGCACCACCTTCATCAGAACCCTTATTTGAATTGAAAATGGAACGTGAAATATTAATATTGCCATCTACATTACTAATTACTCCAAGAGTATGCAATACCACATTATTCAGGAATTTTGAATCCTTTATGAGTAAATCTTTAGTATTGAAAATGACTGCTCCCCTTTCAGCCCTATTATTGTCCAACTGGGAATTGTCAATTGATGTGAGTTTATTATTATATATTACACCTGCACATTCAGCCGCATTTGACTTGAAATTACAGTTATTTATTTCTAATTCATTCACATTATATGCAAATCCCCCATTGGAAATTGCTTCATTTCCTATTGCATTAGAATTATAAACATTAACCTGAGCCTCATTGTAAATGCCCGCACCGTTTTTTGCATGATTAAAGTTAATATTTGAATCAGATAATGTTAAATTGGCCTTATTGTAAACTCCACCACCATTTTCAGCAATGTTGTTGTTTACATTAAAATTGCTTAAAATCGAGTTTCCGATGTTATACAGTCCTCCACCATATGTAGCGGAGTTACCGTTTAAAGTTACATTAGTGAAATTAACGGACATTGACCCAATATATAATCCTCCACCATATGGGGCTCGATTATCATTTAAAATTGCATTTGTCACATTTGATTCGAAAAACAGACATGCAATTCCTCCACCTTTACTGGTAGCGGAATTGTTATTTAAAATACAATTATCCAAATTCAAATATCCCCAAGTGCAGTCAACTCCACCACCATTTTCAGCGGAGTTATTGATAAATTTCGAATCCCTGACATCCAAATGGCCGTGTGAATCCGCAGCTGCTCCTCCGCCTTCAACTCCAACGTTGTTTTCGTAAGTGCAGTTTACCACTGTCATGACATATTCGGAGATATATGATCCTCCTCCGGTTTCACCCTCATTACCTTTAAGAAGGGAATTGTAAATTTCACATACTCCCCAACTCTTAACGCCACCTCCCAGATGGCTGGCTGAATTTGAGATGAATCTTGAGTTATTTATTACCAGATAACCTCTATTATTGTAGATTCCTCCGCCACGGGTAGCTGAATTGTTAACGAATGTTGAGTTGACTAAATAAAAATCGCTGAATCTATTGTAAATTGCACCTCCCTCATGACCGACATTGTTTGTGAAAATGCAATTTTTAATTATGGAATTTGAAAAGTATGTATCGAGTGCAACGCCGAATGTTGCCCTATTATTGTCAAATGTGCAATCATATGCAGTAATTTGTGAATGTTGTGACCCTCTAACGGCCCCTCCATTATAAGCATAGTTATCTGCGAAATGAGAGTTATAAACATGTAATTTTCCGTTGTTGTTTATTGCTCCACCGTCTCCATTGATTTTTCCTTTATCCCAATTATACGCAGTGTTATTTATAAATTTTAAAGAATGGATGATTAAATTTCCATTATTGTCAATCGCTCCACCATTGGCTGTGGTTTTGCCGTTGACAAGTGTCAAATCAAAAAAGTTGACATTTGCATTTTCAGAAATGACAAATATGCTGGATTGCTGTTTAGCATCCAATATAGTGTCTGCAGACTTGGATCCGTAAATTGAAATATCCTTATCGATATTAATTACAGTACCGTTGCTTTCATAGGTCTTTTCCTGTAAATAAATCGAATCTCCAGACTTTGCATTATCGATTAAAATCTGAATTGAATCAAAACTGTTATCGGTTTGATTACCCTCGATATCCTCTGCATAGACTGCATTAACCAGTAATATAGAAAAAAATAATATGAATATAAAAATAACATTAGATCTTACTTTTTTTATTTTAATCACCCCTTAAATCCAATTAAATCAAAAAAATAACTAAAATATATCAATATTAAATAATTAAATTATAAAAAAAGAAAAAAGAGAAGTAATAATTAATTATTACTTATCTATTTTTTAACTGTGTATTTTACCTTTTTAGTTACTGCCTTATAAGCACTGTCACCGGCAAATTTAACTGTTGCAGTAAATTTACCTTTTTTGGTGATTTTTACTTTAATTGTAGCTACACCTTTTTTGTTTGTTTTAGCTTTGAAAGTTTTCTTATTTACTTTAATAGTTATAACTTTTCCAGCAACTGCTTTTCCACTGGATTTTAAAGTAACTTTAATCTTTTTAGCTTTTTTAACTTTTAATGTAGCTTTTTTAGCAGTAAGGGTGGTTGCTTTTTTAGCTGGAGCAGGAGTTGGAGCAGGAGCAGGTTTTGCATTTACGGTAATTTTTGCACTACCAGTGGATGGTTTAAAGTCATCATCTCCCATGAAGAAAATGGCAGCGTAGTAAGTATTTGCATTATCAAATGTAACATTTAATGTAGCGCTACCGTTAGCATTGGTGATGAGATTTTTAGTTTCACCATTAATGAAAACGGATAAAGTTTTATTAGCTAAACCGTTTCCTTTAGCATCTTTTAATGCAATTGTTAAAGTTCCTGACTCGCCAACAGTATAATTCACATCTGCAGTTTCAATAGTTGTGTCAGCAGATATTGTAGGTTGAATCACCGCTTCATTAGCATTGATTAAAACATCACCAGACATGGTTTCTACAATGAAACCTGTTGCACCATCTAAAGTGTTATCCTTAACAACTAAAGGAGCGAAGGTATTTAATTTGTCACCGTCTCTAATTAAGACATGGAATAATGTTACGTTAGAAACATCAGCATCTTTTTTGATGACGTTACCGGTTACATTGATATTACCTAATGAGGATGGGAAACCGTGAGCTTCATTACCTTGTTCAGCAGCAATAGCAATGGTATTGTTAAGTACCTCAAATTTATTGTCCACGATTGAAATATCATTGGAAGCCTTTTGAATACTGATTATAGGTAATAATTTCCATTCAACATTTCCTTCTTTGAAGTAACCGCAGTCACGGAAAGTGTTGTTTCTGATAATGGAATTTTTGGTAGCATCTCCACCAAAGTACATAGAATAAGTGTTTCCGATGAAAACATTGTTTTCCACAATGTTTGAACCACTTCCCTGTGCAATGGATACGCCGTCAAGAATCTTACCTTGGAATGTATTGCCTCTAACGGTAATATGGTTAGATTGTCCGTAAATGTTGAATGATTTGGAACCGGTCTCTACATTTACAGTAGGATCGTTAGCAATAAGAGTAGTATATCCGCCTATAATATTGTTGTTTTCAAGAACAACTCCAGTTGATCTTTGAACAATTGCTGCACTGTTGAAATCATAGAATCTGCAACTGGTCAATAATCCTCCGGTTACACTTGCAAATCTTGTAGCAGCACCATAGACAGTTCCATTATATGTGTAATTGTTTTTTGGGTGTGTGTCATAAAAGTCGAATTCACGAACTGTTACATTGGAACCGCTGATTTCAAAGATAGCATTTCCTTTACCTGCACTATTAGCGCCGTGACCTTTGATGGTGGTGTAGTGTTGGAAGACTCCATTTTTATCAGCGAATGTTTTACCTTTAATGATAATATTACTGTTTCTGATAAATATGGTTTCATTTCCAAAGTCATAAGTTTCAAAATTAGCTAAATCAACAACATCTCCAGGATTTACAGCAGCATCAACAGCAGCTTGAACTGCAGCGGCAGTGTTTGCTGTAGGGAAATATGTATTGATATTTTCAAAAGTGACTTCATCTCCTCTTAAAACAATAGCTCCTAAATCTTTAATTTCAACTTGATATCCGTCCATTCCGGATAATAATGTATTTCCTTCAATTTTTACAGGAGCAAAAATGTGCAGTTTGTTGTCATTTCTCACTAAGATGTGGAACAGAACAACACTGGATTCGTTGACATCTTCGACATATTTAGTTACATTGTTGCCTGTTACATTAATGTTACCTAATGAGGATGGGAAACCGTGAGCTTCATTACCTTGTTCAGCAGCAATAGCTATAGTGTCATTGATTACTTCAAATTTATTGTCTACGATTGAAATATCATTGGAAGCCTTTTGAATACTGATTATAGGTAATTCTTTCCATTCAACTTCTCCTTCTTTGAAGTAACCGCAGTTACGGAAGGTGTTGTTTCTGATTACAGATTTTTTGGTAGCATCTCCACCGAAGTAGATACCATAAGTGTTGCCGATGAAAACATTGTTTTCCACAATGTTTGCACCACTACCTTGTGCAATGGATACACCGTCAAGAAGCTGACCTTCAAAGGTATTGCCCCTAACAGTGATTCCACTGGATTGTCCGTAAATGTTGAATGATTTGGAACCGGTTTCAGTATTTACGGTAGGATCGTTAGCAATAAGAGTAGTATATCCACCTGTAATATTGTTGTTTTCAAGAACAACACCGGTTGATCTTTGAACAATAGCTGCATTGTTGAACTTCTCAAAGGTACAACCAGACAATAATCCTCCAGTTGCACCCTGGAACTGCACTGCAGCACCATAGACAGTTCCACCATAAGTGAAATTATTCTTTGAGTGTGTGTCAATGAACTTGATTCCCTGTATGGTGACATTTGAAGCGGAAATCATAATTAATGCATTTCCTTTACCTTGAGCGTTAGCGCCGTGACCTTTGATAATGGTATTTCCATCACCTTTTAAAACAATGTTGGAATTGGCGATAGTTACAGAACTATTGCCGAAATCATATTCAGCGTAATTACTTAAATCTACTGTATCTCCAGAGTTTGTAGCTGAATTAATTGCATTTTGCACTGCCTCGGATGTATTAGCAGCAGGCTGATAGTTTTGTGCTGAAATAACATCTGCATCATCAGTCACTTCAATAGTGTCATCTGTGTCTTGTGAAACTGCAACAACATCAGTTGCATCTTCAGCAGAAACTGAAGCCACAGATAATGCAATCAAAACAACCAAAAGAAAAGATACAAAAATCTTTTTATTATCCATGAATTTTCTCTCCCTAATTAATTTATAAAATTTTTTCACTAATATTGATAGTTAAAAATAAACGAAATCGATGATTGATTACCTTATTATCCATATTAGTGTTATTATTTATAATCGACATTTAATATAAATATTATTATTCATCGATAAATTTAAAAAAATATTAAAAGGATTATTTTATAATTTAATATACTATAACATGTTAAAACAATACAAAAATCTTTAAAAATTTTTATAATAATAAATTAACTGAATTGAAATAAATTAATAAAAAATAAATGAATTAAAATCATTATTTTATAAATGAATTTAATTTCACTTCGATGATATAAAAAAATAAGATAAATTTTATTAAAAAATCCAAAAAATTAAATATATTATTGAATAATATTAATTAATATATATTTTATAATTGAAAATAATTAAATAAATAATAATATTAATTGAATATAAAAATAAATACGATGCGAAAAAAATTATATATTAATAAGATATATAAATTCTATTAATTAACGAATTGAAATAAAGGAGGTGAAAACATAAAAAGAAACCATATGTTCATTTTTACTATCATGTTTTTGATTTTGATTTCAATGCCCCTGATATCAGCCAGTGAAAATGTAACCCAAAAGGCGGATTCGGCAAATCCCGATAGGATTGCACATATTGAGCAAGCAGATCTTACCGACAAGTCAGCAGATTTAAAAAATGAAATAGATTCTGCGAAAAACGGTGATGAACTCCTGATTGATCCTGGAACATACAAGATTCACAATATCACAATTGATAAAAATCTCACCCTCCAGGGCAACGGAAACGCCCGAAACATAATTATTGATGGTGAAAAAAAATCCAGCATCTTTCTTATAGGCAATCCGGATGTACATGTGACATTTAAAAATATTACATTCATAAACGGATTGACACATGATTTTGGAGGAGCCATCTCAATAAAGACCGGAAATGTTTATGTGGATGAATGTATTTTTGCAAACAACACCGCTTTAAGCGATACAAATGCCGGAGCAATATCAAACTATGGAACTAAAGAGAATAAGGCATATCTTTATGTAAATAATTCCTTATTTATCAATAACCATGCAGATCATGATGGCGGAGCAGTTACAACATGTTATGCCAATTCCGACATTTACAATTGTGTCTTTATCAATAATTCCGCCTGCCGTGACGGTGGTGCAATAAGGGTGAGTGTTTTTGGATATGGCAATGTTCAGGATTGCATTTTCATGTTCAATCATGCTGATGAATGGGGTGGAGCCTATTACAGCTGGTCTGGCGAGTCCAATATTGAAAGATGCATTTTCATGAACAATACTGCCGGAACCAATGGTGGAGCAGTAATGGTTTCAGGAAACATCAATCTTCAGGACTCAATCATCGCGAACAATAATGGTGGTGAAACCGGAGGTTCATTTTACATTCAAAATCCGATGTATGATACCAAAACAGTCATGAATGTCCACAATAATCTGATAACCAATAACTCTTCACCATACGGCAAGGAAATTTATATCCATTGGGAAAGAGAGTATGCATATAATCTCTACACACAGTTTGACGATAATGACTGGGGAGATGAAAACCCTAATGATTCATCCCTAATCGATCCGGACGGCATAACTCCTAGAAGCAAAGTTTCCAGAACCATCAAATCCGATTTGTTTGAAAGATTGAATTTGAATCTATTGGATAAATACAGCGATTTGCTTAAAGGATATTTCCCTGAAAACTCACTTAATAATCTTAAGGAACAGTTTAAAAGTCCTAATGCAAATAACGGTCAAAGCAGCAATAGCAATGCAAATAAAGTTTCAAATGATTATAAAACCGCAAAACCAGAAAATATAGTTAAATCAAATGCAGATACTAAAAATGATGAGGCGAATACTCCTCCTTCAAAAACCGAGTCCAAAACAACTGTCACCACTTCAAATGACCAACTGACTCTTGGAAACTCCACATCACATGGTGAAGACAAAAAAGCCTATGAGCTAAATGAAACCGGTGGTTCAGTAGCAAAACAGATTAGTTCAAATATCCCATATCTGATTGCGCTTACAGCAATAGTATTGATTTTATTAGCCATAGGATACAAAAGAAACAGAAGATTAGAGTAAATAGCCAAGCTATTTACTTATTCACTATTTTTTTATTCAAGTCACGTGCGACAAGATAATAATAGATGTAAAAGCCGCACCATGAAACAGCCGCAAATATGCATGCTATGATTATCCATTCAATGATTATTCCGATTCCCAAGTTAACCGGCATCCACTGAAGATAAACGGCAACTGCAAACAGAATCGCCATTCCTATACCCATTTGGAATGCAATCTGAAGAGGAAATGCAATATCTTCCCTTTCATAAATCAATCCTGTCAGGGAAAATCCCCAACCGACAACAATTGATCCTAAAAATGCATTTATAATTGTCATACCATCAAATTGAATATTTTGAGGGCCTCTTTCCAAAGACATGAAAACCATCACAAGCATTACAATAAAACATCCTACAAAAGCGCCCATTGCCAATCTTTTAATCAAATCCACTTTCATATTTTCACCTATAAATCCAAAGCCTGTTTGAAGTCAGGCAAATATTTTCTTGAGATATTGTCCTTTAAACCGTTTTTCAATTCTATAAACATCATCCCCCTAAGTGAAGGGGCAACACGTTCAATCCTTTTAAGATTAACGACAGTAGTTTTAGAGATTCTGACAAAATCGCTGCTTAATGTCTCTTCAACCTGATATAACGGTTTTTTAATCAGATACTCATTATTTTCAGTGTACACCTTAACCTGCTTGTCTTCAACCCTGAACATGAATATTTCATCCATCTGCAGAAGTGCAATGTCAGATCCTTTCTTTACTGCAACCATATCAGATGATTCATCGCTTTCCAAAATTGATATCGCTTTTGTAACATTATCCGTTAGCTCATTCGTATGAATATCTGCATGGGGCTCTTCAATATCTCTTGAAACAAATAGATTTACCTTCATATTTATGCCTTCAATTTTTCCATTTCCTCTCTGATTTTGCGTTCTCTGTAATCGTCACTGAACCGATCGACAAATACAAATGCTATCAAGAAGTCTTTCAACACGCCTATTCCCCAGAAAAAGAGAGGGAACATTACCCACCAAAATTCAGGTGTGAAAAACCAATTAATAACTGCCAAAAATGCATTGACTATAATGTATGCTTGCAAGTTCCTATAAAATTTTATTTTTTTCTCCACTCGATCTTCAGCTATTTTGTATAAATTATCAGACATCTTATTCACCCATTTTTGAAAGTTCCTTTTCTATCATTTCTTCACGATGGTCTTTAATGGAATAGGCTTTGAAAAACTTATCCAAGACATCAAATCCCCAGAAAAACATTACAATGAACAATAGCCAAAAACTTTTCATGAATAACAGGCAAATAATTGCTATTATTACATTTACAATAATATATTTATATAGATTTTCTTGAAATTCGATTTTTGCATCCACTCTTCTTTCAGCTCTCTGCCTTAAATTCATTTTTTCACCTATCAACCATTCGATAATATAACTTGGTAAAAGTCTATATAAATGGCTATTTGGCGATGTTTCCAAGATGCAAAAATTGGCCAGTGAAATGCAAAAAATAAGAATTGAAATTGGCAGCTATAATACAGCCACCAGATAATATAAAATTGAAGTTACTGCAGGAACTGTCAGGTTGTCAATTCCACCGTAACTGAATGCCTCACATATTGTTGCCACAGCCGAAATCAGCAATATGTTGACCAGATTGAATTCAGGCATAGTGCAACCGATTGATGTGAAAACCATCCAGACAAATACACTCATGACAGAGGTAATGACAAACATGGTAAGTGATCCTTCAAGAGATTTTGTGCCTCCAAATATTGTGTATTTGACTTTTCCGAATTTTTGACCGATCAATGCTGCAAATCCGTCACCATAAACCATAGGAACGATAGCCAGTGCTACAATCCATATGAAGAATTTAGGGTCGTTTGCAGGAGCGATTGTTGTAAATACTGCAATCAATACTGTCCAAATCAGTGCATAGAAAAACAATCCCAGTGCATGACCTGATTCGGTTACGCTGTTTTCTATCTTGACTGGTGAGTATTCGGTTAAAAAGAACAGTCCTATTGTGATAGGCAGTGTTAAAAACCAGACCATTACCCATGGATCTGAGAAAAACGGCATGGCAAATATCATGTTACCTACCATGATGTGGAGAAACTTACGTGAAACTTCAGGCCTTGTCTTTAAAACCATTTCAGCTACAACGAAAATGACTGCCACATAAACATATACTATGATTAATGCAATTATGTCTGTGAATATCATTCGTCATCATACTCCCCGTATTCACAGCCAGCGTTTTCTATCTTAACATGGTCAATTAATGTTCCGTCCTTTTTGTATAGCTTGATTTCACCGTATCCGCTTCCACCATTCCATAGGCGGTTGTGCCTTTTTTTACCGTCTGGTGATTCATAGTTGAAAAGCATCATTTCATCACGCTTACAGTAAAGCACCAGTTCCATTCTTGAGTTTCTGTTGCTTGCATTGACATGCCATGTGTGAACGTCTTCCCCTTCCTGGAAATCAAAGTCTATCTTTACCATATTCCAGAATCTGGCGAAGTTGTATTCATACATTGTTCCTTCATAGTAAAATCCGATTAGGAGTTTACGAGGAAGTTCAATACCAAATGCCTTTGGCCTTCCGCCTCCTGCTTCAAAAGCAGAGTTATTCAGTTTTTTACCACTGATGAGGCTTGTTATATTGCATGAGGAAATCCAAAGCCAAGGTGAGGTAAAGTTTCCTCCCCAGTTCTTATCGGCATATCCATAGGACTTTTCAGGAATCACTTCATATTCCTCACCATCCAGCCAGACGGTTCCGCTGTATTGGGTCTTGATTCCTTCCGCATGCCAGAACATTTCAAATGAATTCAGTTTTCTGAATAATGAGCTTGCACCATAACCCACATTGAATGTGATTTGTTTGTCAATATCCAAATCCCACATCATGTCTCCTGCATCAGACATGTATTCTGGGTGATTTTTGGCATCCTCTTCAGACACCCTTGAAAATCCGCTCATATGTGTTTCCGTCAAACTGCAGTCCCCAACCTGTATGTTCAGCTCATCATCAGGGCAGTTGAAGTATTTCATTGAATAAAAATTATGAATCTGCTTTGGATCTTTACCATACGCTCCAGCCTTAATCATACAATATGATGGTTGTTTTCCTGCTTTTTGGTTTTCAGGGTCTTGACCAAGGACAGGCTCTTCTTCAGCCAATGCTGGGTTGCATGTAAAGTATTCGATGAAAAATGGTCTTGCCTCACCGGTTTTTTTATTGTAACCCGTGAATGAATGCCACCACCAATCATAACCTTTTTTGGCAAGTGGGCCTTTAAGCATAAAATAATTTCTTTTCAAATCGCTTTTATTCATATTACTCCTCCAAAGGTAAGATAATATGATATTTATTTAAAATCTTTTAAATAATTTTTTATAAAACTAGAAAAAAATAGAAAAAAGAGATGAAAATTATAATTTGGATTTCATTTCGCGTATATCTTCACGATAATACAATCCTATTGTCAAAATTATTAACAATATTATAAATGAAATTCCAGAAACTTTAAAAAATTCATCTTTATCAATTAAAATTTGTTTAACAACAGATCGGAGATATTAACTTGAGTCACGGGATTGGCCTGCATCGGATGCTCCGGTCTGTGAAGTGACTTGGAGACCTTCAGATTGTGAAACTTTTTAATAGCATATATTATTGCCATTTTTAATTTTAAATAATAATTTCAAAAAATAACAGACAATAAATAATTTATTATTAAAATGGTTAAAAAAAATAAAAATAAAAATGAATTCACATTAAATCGTGAATCTCATCCTTAATGTATAATACCACAATCACCGCCATAATGACGGCAAGAATTGACATCACAAGTGAAGTTTGCGCAAATGCAGATACTGAAATGGAGTTATGACCCACATTTCCCCCTGCAAACACAGCCATCAACACAACTGCAATCGCTGAACCGATTGCACCTATGATTTGCCTTACGGTGTTGTTGATTGCTGTTGCATCCTCAACATCACCTGAAACAACTGCAATTGTCCATGTAACTGCAGGCATCAATCCTAATCCCGCACCGATTGCACGAACAATTTGAGTTACGACCATATACTCCACGGATGTTGATCTTGTATATGTCATCATCACCAGATAACCTACAATGGAGAAGAGACATGATAAAAGCAATACCTTGCGAACACCGAACTTGTTGGCCATAACTGGACCTATAAAGTTGAACACAATCATCACAAGGGTTGCCGGAAGCAGTATTATTCCTGCGGTTGTTGCATCATAATTTGCTATGCTTTGTGCAAACAGCGGCATGATAACATTCAAACCACACATGGTAAAGTATAAAATCGCTGAAAACAATGTTCCAAAGAAGAAATACTTATTTTTAAGGGCACGCAAGTCAAGCAATGGAGTTTCAATGCCGAACTGCCTTTTCGAAAACAGCACAAGAGACACAGTACCGATTACAATAGGCAATACCACCCAAACCAAGTCGAATCCGTTTTGGGCGACGTTTGAAAATCCAAACATTATGCCGACACATGCAAGCACAGAAAGTATAAGTGAAGTGATGTCCAGCGGGTAATGTCCTGTTTCAAATTCAAGTTTAACCACAACTGCTGCCACTAAAATCAATACTGCAATCATTATTGCAAATATCAGAAAGATTGACCTCCATCCGACGGAATCGATTATGAATCCTCCGGCTGTTGGAGCCAATGCAGGGGCAATTCCTATGATGAATCCGAAAAGTCCCATGTAGACCTGCCACTTTTCCTCAGGGATAACCTTGAACAATACGATTTGAGTAATTGGAAGCAATATTCCAGATCCACAGGCCTGAATCACTCTTGCCAGAATCAATACCTCAATGTTTGGGGCAAAATATGCCAAAACGGATCCTATTAAAAATAGAGCCAATGAAGCTATCAAAATCGTTTTCACTTTAAATCTACGGGTAAAAAATGCGGATAATGGTATCATAACACCCAACACAAGCAAGAATGAAGAATAAATCCATTGTGCTGTTGTCGAAGGAATATGGAAATCAGCCATTATCCCTGCAATAGCTGTTGTCACTACACTCTGGGCAGCGCTCAATATGGCCGCCGCAATAATGAAAATAATTAATGTTGACATTCCTCTGTCTATGTTTTCATTCATAATACACACTCTAGTAGTTCTAGAAATATATTAATCAAAAATATTATATAAATTTAATTTATAAAACATTTTAATATATCAGCAACATTATTATTGAACAATTAACTAAGCAAATCGAATTCAAATAGAAATAAGATGAAGTGAAATATATTTTACTGAAAAAACATTATTAAAAAAAAAGTGAATGGACATAAAAAAGTATATGTAAATGATTATTTAATTTTGTTTGAATTGATAATGTCCAAAAGACCCAACTCAAAAATCAATCTGCGCAAGTGCCTCTCAGAGTAAGTAACTCTAAATTCTCTTTGAATTTCATTTTTAATTTCAGAAACAGTTGACAACCCCTTTACAATAATGTTTTTCTTTAAAATTTCCAATTGATAATCTGACAATTTGGAAATCCTTCCAGATCCTTCCTTTCTAAACAGACCATCGAAGCCCTCATCATTCCAGGATTTCAACCATTTATAACCTGTTTGGGGAGTTTTTCCCCTACGTTCCATTGCAGATTTGACAGTTTCATCACAATACAACTCTTCTATAAATGTCACTTTCTCATATAACTCAACAAATTTCTGCAAATCACGTTTTACACGGCGAATTTGAGTTATTGGAATATCCTTGTTAACATAGGCCTGTCTGCTCATATTATAATTTAATGAAAAAATACTATAAAAATTTTATGTCAATACATAATCATCATCAAAACCGCCATATCCACATTCATGACAAAATGGCTCACAGGAATCAATCCAAAATCAATATATAGGGCAGTTCATTTTTTTACCACCCTAAAAATTGTCTTCCTCATCAATGCAGTAAACATCATACCCGCAATTTGGACAGTACTCTTCTCCTTCCTCTACCCATGCACCACATACCGGACATCTCATATTATCACCTTTTAAATATTAATCAAAACCAAACCAAACATGCAAACAATTATTCCAACAATCTGATTTATTGAAACGTTTTCCCTGTACAAAAAATATCCTACAAAGACCAGGACACATGCAAGACCAATGTTTGCAACAACTGAAGCGGAACTTACCGCCCAACCGGCACGATATACAAATACGTATCCGACTTCAAGCCCTACAATTGCCAACGCCAAAACGACAGATGTCCAGTTGATTTTAGACAGTCCTGCACCTATATTTGATGGTCCAACAGAATATACGAAAATCATTCCTGAAATCAATGCTGCAACCAAATAGGTAACCATCAATGCGCCAAACGGATTGACATCAGATGGCATCGATTTCATGCACACATTATAGAATGTATTCGCAAGTATTACAATCAAAATAGGCCAAATCAAATTCCACAAACTAATCACCGGATTTCCTATCACACGAATAACAGCACATCAGCATATTCTGATTACATATTTCTAAAAGAAATGATAAAATATTTTCCATTTTGAAACATTGCTTTAGAAAAAAATGAAAAACTCATCATACCCTTCCGATTGACTGGTGAGTATTTTGAGCAACCCAATTTTTGCCCATGCTTGTATAGTAACAGCTAATGCTGTTTATCATTGAATCTGACAATTTATAATTCAGCTTGACAATCAGGCTTTCATCAATGTTGGAGAATTTCTTTTTCATATAGCTGACCTTTACCCATCCTGTCGGAATATTGTCATAAGTGCCATAGGAATTGCTTACCAAAACCTTCTTGCCGTTCTTGCTGATGTCCAAAATACTTACGTAATGATTGTATGCATGGAAAATCAAAGCTGCACCACCCTTTTTGACTTCATTCAATGCCTTTCCAAATGAGGATTTGTAGAAATATGTGGCAACGAAATTATTCTTCTTCAATGCCTTGATCATGGCATCGCAGCTGGTTCCGTAACGGTCGGTTTTTGATAGCTTTGCAAGGTACCTTTCACAGACATAATTTTTCAGGACCTGACTGCACATGCTGCATGATGTCGGACCACAGGTATGGCCGTTATTCTGAGCATCCCTCACCAGAGGATATTTATACGACTTGCCCTTAAGTGAAACTGATATCTTGCCAGGCCAATATCCCTGCTTGTTCTTCTTGACCATTTTGGCATTGATTGCCCTTTCGATGACATTCCATTTTTCACGTTTGATTATATGGTATAGCTTAGGATGAGACTTTGTTTTAAAGAACGTATATTTAGTCAACTTATTAAATAAAAACAGACAATAGCTATCCCTTTTCAAGACTTCACGATACTGTGATTTCTTGATGGTGTATTTGGCATTTCCATCACCCATCACATAATTTCCTGGCATGAGGTCAATGTCAGGTTTTCCATTCTTATATGTAATGTTTTCCTTTAAAGGGTCCTTTACATTGCCTTCGTAACATTTGAGATACTTGGCTGAGTAATATTTGCCATATTTGGCCTTGACTGTATAATGACCTTCCTTAACCATCGGTTTGAAGACCGCAATGCCCTCGGAACTGGTTTTAAGAGCGAATTTCTTACCTCCAACATACACGGTCACCCTTTTTTTGGACAATGCCTTGCCGGAAGATTTCAGGTAAACCCTTATGAAACCGTTTGTGAGAAATTTGGAATTGCCTATATTAATTGAAAGTGATTTTTTTATCACATAAACGTTGAATTTTTTAGAAGAAGACTTGAACTGATTGTCACCGCCAAAACTAGCTTTAACTGAATTTTTAGACTTTGAAGATTTGATTTTTACTGAAACCTTTCCGTTTGAATTTGTTTTTCTGGTATATTTTTTGCCGTTGACTTTTATGGTTACCTTTTTGCCTGAAACCGGATTGCCGTTACTGTCAGTTAAAGTTAAATACAAATAACTGTTCTTCAAGATAAAATTGGCAGATTCGGTGAACTTGGTATTCATTTTTGATACCGCAATGTTGAATGACTTTGAGACACTGTTATACTCATCATCACCATTGAAAACCACATCCAATCTATAAGTCTTTGCAGGCAGGTCAATGTTTATTTTCGAATAGCCTTCCATGTTGGTTTTAAGTGAATATTGCTTATTGTTAAGAATTGCAGTAAATTCTTTTGATTTCAAAGGACTTCCGGTTGAATTTTTAAGATAGATTTCCAATGTGTCCCTGCTTTTGACATTATCGGAACTGATTGTGATTGAAGGAGTGGTCTTTTCAACACTAACCTCATCATCAGAACCGTTGCCATCATTTAAAACAGCAGTTTCATCTTCCAATTCAATTGCACTCTCATTATTCAATTCCAAATCATCTGTTGAGTTTAAGTCTTTGGCAGATGCAGCTGCAATATTAAAGCATATGAAAACCAGTAATATTAAAAAAAGCATCCTTTTACTTAGCATAAATTCACCTAGCTATAATGAATTTTGTATAAGTGAATATAAATAATTAATGAAAATTAGAAAAAACCATTTCGTAGGATTAAAATGGTAAAAAAGAGTTTATAGAACTCTGCTGATTTGTGAATGTTTTCCCAGTGCCACAAAACCAGTCATGAGTTCTTTCAAGGCCCACACATAATGATACCTTAGGATGAAGTTTTAAATTACATTTCTGTATTTTTCCAGGAACTTCCGGGCCGAATGCTTAAAGAATCTTGCGTTTACGATGTTGTCATATAAGTTATGAAAGTGGTTAGTGTAAGGTTCTCTTGGACAAATTCCTTTTAAAGATATTCCATTCGTAAGCTGATGAGAGATATGATAATTTACTGCGCCAAAATCTGCAAATTTATGAACCAAGTTATTTTCAGCACAGCCTGCCACAACGGTACATGGATTGTCCCGATACTCATTAATTCGCACAGGATTATCACAATCATTTATTTTTTGGCACGTCCGACTCTGCGAGCAATCACCATTTCACCAACGGAAATCAGACCTGCAAAGAATTTTTCTAATCCTCCAGTTGCCCAGATGGCTTCTCCAAAAGTGGAATTCATGATGTTGGATTCATATTCCTCGGCAGAAATCTTTTTACCGGTGGTCTTTTTAGATACCAGAGCAGAAGCAGCCATCAACTCTTCCCATGTCACTCCATGAAGCTGATTTTGCATCGCCTTGTATAACTTTACAACCTTGATGTCATAAAGGTTTGATAAAAGCTCCACAATGTCACATGCGCGAACCATACCTATCACTTGATTGTCATCATTCACGACAGGAACGGTTACAAACTTGTTGTTGGCAGTCAAAATTACCGCCTTTCTTGCAGGATCATCTTCATGAACTGATGCGACTTCCTCACAACTGCTCATTATTTCTGAAATCTTTTCATTACCTTCCCTTAAACCTTTTGTAATATCAAACGCTGTAATCCATCCGATCAATTGTTTTTTATCATTTACAACAGGACATGTAAAACGTCTGACATTTTCCATAGCTTTTGAAGCGTCAATAACGCTGTCATCAGCATTCAAATATACAAAGTCTTTATCCATTAATTCTTTAGCTTTCATAAACAGCCTCCATTTATTCAATTTCTACTCGTTTCAATGCTCCTACAGGACAATGATTTGTACATTCTGTGCATCTTATACACTTATCATTGTCAAGAACAACTTCACCATCCACTAACTCTATAGCACCTGTTGGACAGTTTTCTTCACATAAATAACAGTTTACGCAAGATTCATGGTTAATTTCAATCAATCTGGAGTGAATTATAGGTCCGATGTACCTATCCAGATTGACTGCAAAGTCATTTAGTGAGATTTCGCGACAGGCTCCACATCCAATACACATCTTTTCATTAATATATGGATATAATTCATCATCGATTAGCTCTATTCCCAAATCCATATCTAAATTCTCAAAGAATTCTTTAAATTCCATGGTAAATGCGTTTGTTGGACATAAGTTTGCACAATCATCCCAATTGTTATCCTCTACTGTATAATCAATTGAAATATCATTCATGCGAATTACTCTATGAGCACAACTGACATTAGACAAATTATATTCAATGACTTCCCGTTCGTCTTCATGGTCATAACTGATTGAATTGTCAATTAGCTTGATTGCTGAAACCGGACAGGTCTGAATACAGATTTCACATTTTACACACTTATCTGTTATCTTGGCCATTCTGAAAATATTAGCTGGTTCAATTGCATTAACCGGACATTCCCCAACGCAGGTATTGCACCTTACACATCTCGGTGAAACAGCAAATATTTCTTCATTTGTACTGAAATCATCCAGTTCAAATTGGAAGTCATCACCATCATCATCTAATTCAACAGATTTCAGAAGAACTTCACGTTCCAGGTCCTTTATCTGTTTTATAAAAGATACATTCATTTTAATACCAACTAAATAATTTATTTAATAAAATTTATATTTTAAAAAAATCCTCCAAATCCTTTAGGGTCGGAAATTTTTCCATTCCAAATCCTTCAATGGCTTTACTGGCCACCCAATTTCCGATTCGGCAGGATTTCTCCAGGTCATATCCCTTCAGATATGAATATAAAAATCCGCTATTGAAACTGTCTCCGGCTCCGGTGGTGTCTACAACATCACACCTGAACGGTTCGACCTCACATTCGGATGAGTTATTCATTGCAAACACTCCTTCTGCACCCTTTTTAACAACAACGGTTTCAATTCCCAAATCCAAAAATCCAATTGCCAGTTCCTTTAAAGGACTTTCATTATTATTACATAATAATCTTAATTCAGATTCGTTTATCAGAAATATATTGGTTCTCTCAAGTATAGGCCTTAGCTCATCAAATCCCTTCTGAACATAGAGCATTCCAGGATCAAAACTCAATACACACTGGTCATTAAGCTTTTCCAACAATTCTATTTGTGCATTGAATGAATCTCCAACAAATGATGTATAATGCATTATCTTGCATCTCATAATATTCAATGGATTTATTTCGCCAATTTTGATTTCATCATTGACCCCCGGGTCGATGTATAGGCATCTTTCGCCGTTCTCATCAACAAAGCCCAGACATTTTCCTGTTGAACCGGTTTCTGAATAGATTAGATTATTTGAATAAACTCCATTAACGGCCAGATGATACTCAATCAAATCACCGTCTTCGTCTTCAGCTATTTTTCCGATGATTGATGTGGAACAGCCTAAGCGAGACAATCCCACTATGGTATTTGCCGCTGACCCTCCAGGAGTGTCAGTTTCACTTTTGATGAAGCTTTCTTCATCCTTTGAGGCAATGTTTTCTACCGAATAGAGCTTGTCCACATTCAATGCTCCAAATCCTATAACCTCAGCATTCAAGTCATTGTCAAATATTTCCATTTTAAAACCTTACTTCAATATATCCAATAAATTTATATTCTTATCTCCAAGTTTGCCGTCAAAGTTACCTGCAGATATTCCAATTACTCCTTCAAACTTCAAGGCAGCATCAATTCCTGCCTTTACTGCATTATTCATTGATTCCCCATCGATTGCATTTATTACAACCTCTGGAATGTAATTAACCCCTTCAGGAACTTTAGATTCATCACCTAAACGTCCTTTAAGTGAAGGGCAATAAAAGTGATTTGTTGTCGGACCGATTTCAGGGAAATTTGTTTCAGGCTTTGAAGCCGCTGAACAGATATCGAATGGTGCGGTTGCACCTTCAACATTCATGATGGCCTCGATGATTGCATCTCCCGCATCTATGACCGCTTCAGGTGTTTCGCACAGATACCAGAAGTTTCCTCCCATGGTTCCGTCGTTTATTTTGAATTTCTCCTCAATCTGAAAATCAGGCACTGCAATAGGCACGTTTATCATTTTTCTTCCGTACTCTTCAACGATCCATTCGTATCCGTCACCGCAGTGACCTACAATGTCCATCATTTCAATATACTCATCGCCGTCCTTGTCTGAGTAGTCAAAAATACGTGTGAACGGCTTGACCAATACGTCCTGCCTCAATCTGTAAGAAAGCTCAAATGCGAACTTTTTCACATCATCTCCGCCTAACCAGTATTGCACAATTGCTCCGAATCTGTTATCCGGAGTTTGTGACTCATCCAAAAAGCCTTCTACTCCACCTTCAACCCTTCCGATTACTGCACTTGGAGTTGAAGTTGAATCGTATGCTGCCCTTTTTACAATAGCCTCATTAGGCCCTGTAATTAGAGCCCTTACATATTTGCCTTCGAAAGCTTCAAAGAATGTATCTTCCACTTTATCATAATCCATTTTTACACCTAACCTAATCCGCCTATATCCTGACCACGAATATTGTTTCTCATTTCCTTGCTGACTTTCAGTATATCTTCAAAGTTTTCCTCATTCACTGCCTGAATCAATGGATATTCACTGGCAAACACTGAGAAAAACCTGTTTCTGATTTTTTCGTCAATATTGTAGTCATCGAATAATTTTTCTAAATCTAGTGAAATATTATAATCTTCAATAAATTCTAAAACCTTTTGCCTATCATTTTCTGCATATACATTTGCAATTACAGCAT
Source organism: Methanobrevibacter sp. UBA212 (assembly GCF_905233225.1). Classification (NCBI taxonomy): domain Archaea; kingdom Methanobacteriati; phylum Methanobacteriota; class Methanobacteria; order Methanobacteriales; family Methanobacteriaceae; genus Methanobrevibacter; species Methanobrevibacter sp. UBA212. The sequence continues at coordinate 28,086 of NZ_CAJODJ010000013.1, read as the reverse complement.
TCGTTACTGCACTTGGTGATACAACAGCAATTTCAGCCACTTTCAAAGGATATTCATTGCCGTTGAATGATATGCTGATACCGTTGTTCTTGCGGGCAAATTCAAGGGGTTCGACATCGGTTATGCTGTCGCCGATGTATAGGATTTCCTCAATGTCAATGCCGTCCCTTTCAATGATTTTATCGATAGCAAGCTTTTTGCCTTGCCCCCCAACAACTTCTATATCTTTGATTTTATCATAAATTCCCATCTTGGCAATTTGGCCGAAAAAAATGTCGTCAAACAGCTCATAATCATCAGGATTATCTAAAATCAATTTCTTGAATTCCTTAACTTTTTGAATTTCTTCATCATTGAGTTGCAGGGAATCTATATCAACATCTGTATAAAATGTGTTTTCAAAAGGAACTTCCATATAATCAGAGACCGCTTCAATATATTGGCCGTAACTGGTGCTGACAATGTATGTATTCATGGCTTCCTTCAAGTATTCCAACAGGAATTTTGAATCGCTGACTGCATAGATATTGTTTTTTGAAAAATCAATGAAATCTGAATTTGTGAGCTTTTCAACTACAAAGAAAGGCAGAATCAACTTTAAGGTATTTCCCGCCTTATAATTTTCCTTTTTGACAATGTCAACCAAGTAATCATCATATAAGCTGAGAATCTTAAACAGTTCCCCACCGTCTTCAATGAATTTGGCTGATATCTCAAAAGCATTATCATTTAAGGTCAGCGGACCTTCACAATCTGTAATAAATGATTTTTCAAACATGATTCACCTGAAATTAACAATTCTAATCGCATCCAAAGGACAAATTGCCTCACAATTTCTACAGTAGATACATTTTTCACCATCAAATTCAATCTTATCGTCATCATTCAGTGTCAATGCTTCAACCGGACAGTTCTTGACACAGATTGCACATGCCTGACACTTGTCCTCTGAAAGTGAAAAGTCTCCAATCCTTTGCTTGTATAAAAATGACCTGGCATAATATAAATCCTGATCTTTGCTGTAGAAATAATCATCATAAGCGCCGATGGCATCAAATTGACAAGCTTCAACACATTTTCCACAGTATATACAGTTATCATTGATTTTTATTGGATTCGGACCGTTCTGTTCAATGGCATCCACAGGGCATACATTATAGCATTCACCGCAAGCAATGCACTTCTTCTCATAAACCTCAATGTTTCTGTCCATCAGATATGATCCGACCAGCTTTGTGAACTTGTCTATTTCAATGCTGGTGTTGAGACTGATTTTTAACTCCCTTTCCATCATGTCATTTACCTTGCATTCAATGAAATGCTCAAAGTTCTGGTCATTGAATTCCAAGGCGATTGTCTTACCCACCTTCTGGAGAACCTTGTTCAGACTTATCAAATCAAGGGACAATTTCTTAACGTCATAATCAATGATGCTGGATACAATATCATATGATTTTATTTCACTGTACATTTTATATGCCTTTTTACGTGAAGAATACCTGATTGCCCCTGAAGGACATGAATGCATACATTCCTCACATCTTGCACAGTATCCAGGATTGATATAAGGCAGCTTATTGGTTCTGCCTACGTTAATTGCACCCATTGACGGGCACACCCTTGTACATGTCATGCAGCCAATACATTTAGGCTGGTTGATGACAACTGCCTTTCCTCCCTTGACGGTTTTAGGAAGCAGCTCACCATACTTGATTGCATCTGTAGGACACACCCTAAAGCAGTATCCGCATCGAACACAAGTGTCCTTGTCTATTTCACTGTGAGGTTCATGGGTTCCGTCTGCAACAATATGAATAGACCCGTTTTTGCATGCCTGAACGCATGCTCCGCATGCCTTACAGAGCTTGGTGTTGATGTTCGGAACGTTTTCCTTTAAAGGAGGATCCATCTTGACATCAAGGGATATCGCATCATAAGGACAGGCGTTACGGCACAGCACACATCCAAAACAGGTGCTTTTCAATTTTATAAGGCCGTCTGTTTCATCCAAATAGACCGCATCGATAGGGCATGACTCAAGACATGGCTTATCCCTGCAATCTGCACATTTGGTCTGGTCAATGACGAAATCGACATCGACATGCCTTAATGGTCTTGGTGTTTTGGTAAAACTGTCAATCATAACACTCACTCCATAAAAATATCCTCATTCAGATTAGATGCCTTTACAGTAACATGAATGTTTTCACCGTCGTCCAGTGAGAACTTGGAAATGAAGTATTTGATTACTGAAAACGGACATGTCTGGTAACAAATACTGCATCTCAAGCATCTATCCTTATCTCTTACAATCGTATCCTCTTTCTCGTCAAATGAAATGCATCCTGTCGGACAGTCAGGAATACATAATTGGCATTTCTTACATTTTGATTTATCCCAATCGATGATTCTGACCTTAAGCCTGTTAACCGCATTGGTTATGATTTCCAGGGCCACCTCCTCATCGGGAATGATTTTCAATGCCTTGTCCCATATATCGGACAACGGCACGTCATACTGCAGTAGACCGTTCCTTTCAAGAGACCTTAAATCCTCTTCCTTGGAATTGATGTATTCCTCAAGATAATCGACACATAAAAGAATAAGGTCCTTTTGGTCCTGCAGGTTATCAACAAATACTGCCTTCATTGCCCCGCTGACCGGACAGACCTCTACACAATCCCCACAGGAGATGCACTTGAGCTGGTCCACAACAACCTTTCCGTCAATTTCGCTGATTGCATCAACAGGGCATTGCTTCAGGCACTTCTTACATTTGATACATAAATAATCATCAACAAGATATTGTCTTTTTGATGGAATAATATTGAATTCAGGCATTAGCAGGTGATTTTCACCGCATTCCAGTGTCTTTGGATCGGTTGGGCAAACTTCGGCACAAAAGCCGCAGCGTATGCATGCACCCAATTTGATTACAGGATATGTAAATCCTTCTCCACTTTCGGAATCCTCATCACGAATCAGCTTTATCGCATTCGGCGAAGGGCATGAAGACACACATGCTCCACATCCAATACAATATTCCTTGTTCACTGTTGGAAAATCCCTAAACCTGTCGGGCTTTTCAGATATGTCAGGTTCATTTTTTGCATTTGCAAATGCATCAGCCCATGCCTTTCGGGCAAAATCAAATATGTACCACATCAGAGATGACATCTATATCACCTCGTCCCATCTTTTTACAAGGGTTTTTCCGGCTTCATCGGTAATAGCCACCCTTTCGGCACATGCCACACAAGGGTCGCATGATGCATAGGTGGATACCGCATCCGCAACGGTCGGAACGTCACGAATCATGTATTTTGCACAGGAATCCATATTCGGAATACTTGGAGTCCTGATTGAAATGTTCTTTATCAGGTTTCCGTTGGTTTCAATCATGTATGTCACTTCACCACGGGGAGCCTCATTTCTACGCATTGCATAACCTGATTTGATTTCAGCAGGAGTACGGACTTCACCATCAGGTATGTTTTCAATAGCTTGCCTGACCAAGCTAATTGATTCTGGAATTTCGTCATATCTAGTTAATGTTCTTGCGTAATTGTCCCCTTCAGTTCTTCTTATGACCTTGAAATCAAAATAATCATCATATGTATAGTGACCTACACGGTAATCTTCCTTTACACCGGAAGCTCTTCCGATAGGGCCGACTGCCCTTCCCTTAATCGCCTCTTTTTTAGACATGTATCCTATGCCTTTGCATCTTAAAGCCAGTGCAGGACCTTCTGCAAACAATGAACGAACAATCTCAAAGCGTTCTTCAATTTTCTTCAGGTTTTCAAGTATCGGTTCGAAGTGGCGCTCATCTGCATCCATCTTAACGCCCCCAACAACATTCCAACCCATATTGACCCTGTTTCCGGTCAAGAGTTCAATTGAATCCATTGCATATTCCCTCAATTCCAACACGTGCATGAACAGGGTTTCGTGATCCATTGACTTGAAAAATGTGGAATTTGCAAGAAGATGACTTTGAATTCTGTCAAGCTCATTTGCTATAACCCTTAAGAATTGAGCCCTTGGAGGAACGTCAACATCAGAAATTGCTTCAATTGTTTCCGCAAACGTCTGTGTGTGTTCATATGAACAGATACCACATACACGTTCTGAAAGATAAATCCCTTTCTGCCAAGTTTTTCCTTCTATAATCTTTTCAATTCCCCTATGAACATAGCCATATTCAATTTCTGCCTTAACTACTCTTTCGCCTTCAGTTTGCAGTTTCAATCTGATAGGTTCCTTTAAAGCCGGGTGAATTGGACCAATAGGCACTATCATTTTTGTTCCCTCCCTCTGTCAGCAATAGCTTGAGGTCCGACAGCCAAAATCGCTTCCAATATTTCATTCGGTCTTGGCGGACATCCCGGAATTTCTGCTGCAACAGGGATGAAATTAGATGCAGGAGCATTTACATGACCTCCTTCCTGGGCAAATACATCCCCTGATATCGGGCAGTTTCCAACAGCTACAGCTATTTTTGGTTCAGGAGCCTTATCATAAATTCTTTTTAAATTGTCTTTCCATTGTTCGGTTACGGCACCGGTCAACAATAGAACATCAGCTTCACGAGGATTGTTGTGAACATAAATACCGAACTGCTCCAAATCATATCTTGGAGACAGAAGCGCAACACATTCCACATCACAGCCGTTGCATCCTCCGCAATTGACTATGCAGACATGAATTGAGCTTTTTCTCACAACATCCTTAATAGCATCCAACATTGTACTCCCTCTTTTATCAAATAATTAAATAAACATCAATATTTTGCTTCCTTTTTTAACAATTCAAATAATTCTAATTGTCCTTCCTTTAAGGCATCTTCATAAGATTTGCCGTTTTTAACTTCATTAACCAATTTCATTTTAAGATTTTTAGCATCTTCATCAGATATTATCTCCAATGTGCCATTAAACCAACATAATCTTAAATCAGCATTTAACTTCTGGTATAGGCAGATGTCCTGAGCCGATTCGAATGTTGCATGTAATGCCTGAAGAGATGACATGTCAAACAAATGGAAGAAAACCTCTTCCAGCTCTTCAACAGTACAGTCAAATTCCTCAGAAAGAGGAACTATGACATCTCTTTGCACTGCATAACTTTTAACGATTCTTCTTTGCATCAATTCTAATTTAGCGTCGTCATCCATTTCTATCACATCATACATAATGGCCTTTTCAATAATACATATACAATAATTGCAATAATTAAACCGACGGCAGTTTCTTTTCTACCGTATCCCGGCCTTTCACCCATTACAAAACCTGCAAGGAGAAAACCGATTGCTGATAAAATAACATTGCCTGAACAAAATCCTAAAACCCATCCTGCAATTGAAACAATAGCAAATGGAACATTGAACTTGGTTACTGCAACAAATGGTTCCCCATGTTGCTTATAGCTGTAAAGCAGACCAAGAATGGATCCGGCAGCAAATGCAATTAAATAAATCATATAGTCTAACATAATATCTCCTACATAGGTTTATAAAGCAATATAAATGAACAAATTATTGCCAAAAATGTTATTATAAAACATATTTTCTCTATACTTTCTATCTTATGTGCAAAATTGCCCTTTGAAAGCAATACAAAAGCCGCAAGGACAATTCCAATTATAACTATCGGAGCGATGAGATATGAATGAAGTGCAGTAGTCAACAATCCCACAACGATTATTCCAATAGCCACCAGTGCTGTGAAATAAACAATCACATCCTCGCTGTTCATGCTACCACTCCTGTAAATATCATCAATACGGTTCCTGCAAAGCAGATTGCTCCTATGGTAATTTGAGTCATTACTGAATGATTCGGACTTAACAATGGGGTTGTCGCATTAATGAATCCTGTGATGAATGAAATCACAATCATTCCAATCAGATATCCCACGGCATTCAGCGGACCGAAGAATATTGTCAGGAACACCCAAAGAAGAACATACCATGCGATAGCCTCTGAAAACAGCATGAATCCCCTCAGGAATCCGAAGTGTTCAGTTTCAAATCCGGAAATCAAAACCTTATCCTTAGTTATTGCAAACGGAGAGTATGGAGATTTAGTAAGTATTAACATAAAGAACATCAAGGCTGCAAGAGGAATTGAATATATCAACGGACCATGCACTGACTGGTATGTAATGATTTCCCCAATATTCATTGTGCCGGTCACCATGTAAACGAACACTATTGCCGCAAACAATGGAAGCTCGGTTGCCGCTGAAAGCACTGCCCTCACACAGCTCAGCTTACCGTATGGGGAACCGGAACTTGAACCTGAGTTATGCTCAACAATCTTATAGACCGCATAAACGCCGAACAATATCAATAGGGAATCCTTGGCTACAGGACCTACAATTACCCCAACAACCCAAATCAATGCTAAGATAAATACGATTCCAATATAAAATACTTTTGATACTGTTTTTGGAAATGCAGTTTCCTTAAAGAAGAATTTCAAAGAGTGTATCAACTGCTGGACAATAGGCGGTCCTGGACGTTTCTGTACACGTGCCATCACTTTTCTGTGCAAACCTAAAAGCAGGCTCCCTGCCAGGAATGCAATAATAACTTGAATCAATATTTCTGCCATCAAATTCATAATACCACTTTAATACCCAGTGAATGGCTCCTTCACTCTTTCTTCCACATCTTCAGGTTTTGGCTTGGCCATGGTCAATAAGCCAAGAGATAAAATCCATGTTGGAATACCAAATATAGCTACAGCATAGACTATCCATGCCTCAAAGTTGATAACCAGACATGCGAGAATAGCTAATGTTGATAAAACCAATAATATGATACATGTAATTTTTTGATTTACCATACTCCCACTACCACAATACCAATAATAATATTTCAACAGCTCTTACAATAATAAACAATGAACTTAAGTGAATAATAACAATATATGGAGATCCTGCGGTTCTGAACATTTCCGCTTTACTTGCAAAGAAAGGCGCTACTCCGCTTTCACCCAAAATACCCAGCAACATCAGCACCGCACCCAATACCACCATAGGACTTGCAGGCATTTGGGACAGTACTGCAAGTGACAATGTGCCTGTCGCTGCAAGGATAATGGCGGCTCCACCAAACAAAGGCAAACTGCACATCATGGCAATCAGACCATAATTGAATGCGGAATCCAATACGCTGGTCTGTTTTACAGCAGATACGATACCTATATTCAGGATACCCACCAAAGCCATGAACAGTGTGAAGTTGAACAGATCGCCTGTAATCATAGCTCCAGCAGAGGCAATACCACATATCACTGCTAAAAATCTTCTTTGCTTAAGCTCTTTTTGACCTACCTTAACTTCAGTATTATTCAGATAATGCATAGTAGCTTCTACTTGAGTTTCAGGTTTGCTTAAACCGATCAATACTGTAAATCCAAGTAAAACCGCAAACAGGAACAAGCTGAATGGAGTCAGGTACAATACAATGTCTCCAAGTTGGATTGTTCCAAGCAAATTTCCTCCAAGTGTAACGAAATCCATTTTCTCACCTACTCGTTATCGATATCCTCTCTCATAAGCAGACCAATCAAGCCTACTTTGGAAGCTACTTTTAATAATAATCCACATGCAGCTAAGAATAAACTTAATAACCAATATTGAGGGGCTACGAAGAACAACAGGAATCCTATTATCCATAAACACCATGCAATACCGGAAACACCGGCAATGCCATCCAACATCAATACTGGAAGTCCTCTTGCTTTTTTAGATAATGCATACAATACAATTCCTCCACCAGCTACTGCTCCTCCAGTAAAACCAGTGAGGAATATTCCATATCCAATCAGGACCAATGCAATGAAATTAGGTGCAGTGGTCATGATTTCCATATCCAGAGAGAATGCCTGTGGGAAAATTGAAGAAGACTTGGCCAAATTGGCTCTTGGATCCTGTTCAATTTTACGCATTTCCCTTGTAATCAAAATTTCAGAAATTGCCAAGGTTTCAGCCAGCTCAACTACCAGACCAGGCAAAATCAATGCTTCAGCCAAGTCGGTTCCAACCGCAGAAACGACAAATATCATGGCAAGGCCGACAATATCTGTCAGTATGAGAATATGCAATTCCCTTCTGTTTATTGCAATTGCCATGGTTCCTATAAAACCAACTATCAAACCAGCATAGATTGCTGGCAGATACATGCTAATGAACGCCTGAGGAACAAACATCAGTTATCCCTCCTCAGCTGTTTAGCTCTTGCCTTAGCGTCATTTGCCTTGACATGACTGGCCACCCTGTTTGAATCATCAATAGCCTTTTTCACATCTTTTTTGATTTCGCCCTCATCATTTTTCCTGTTCATGGTATAATTGATGGACAACCATGAAGCGATGATGAATGCCATCATAAGGATACTGGATTCGAGAATGGTATCGAAACCCCTTGTATAGTACAGTATTTCATCTATGAGTCCTCCTGGAGATGAATATATTGATGTACCGAAGTAAGGTGAAATTGAAGAGACAAATTCCGCCAGCGGTGACATATAACCCGTAATCATACCCAAGCTCTCTGCATTTTCAGGATATTGAGGGTCAATATTACCTGGCTCTTTTAAAGGCACTCCACCTCTGTCATAAGGTGCAATGGCCAAACCTTCATCAACCTGCTCCTGAGGAGCAGGCCTGACATACAATTGGTCCGGATTCAATGCCAGAGGCACTATCAGACCGATTATCAAAATTATTCCAAGGCTAAATGCAAAAAGGCGTGGAATATTTTTAGGCTTTGCCAATTTGTTCCATAATGCTCCAATCCTCATACATCTGCCCCCATTTCTTCTAAGCGAATGATTGCTCTGAATAAAATCAATGTGATAATAACAGTTGTTGCAAGCAATGTCAGCAATGCCAGAACATGATTGTAACATAATAAGACCAGACAGACACCTATTGAAGCGATTTCTGTATTGAATGTCCTGACAACAGGGTCACTGACTCCCGGACCCCAAGCGGTGGCAATACTTCCCACAATTGCCAAAAATATTCCGAAATAGAAAAACAATGAAACGCTAATCATTGGCCTCACCACTTGCAATCTTATCGGTTCTGATTTCCTTAATTTTCACAATGGATAAAATGAATACTAAAGTTGACAATGGACCTGCCAATGCCGCAAACAATGCAACATCCAAATATTTGAACAGTACAACAACCAGAACAAATCCGGCATCCATTATATCAAACATTATAATCTTGTCTAATGGTTTTTTCATAAATATGACGCCAAATGCCCCAATGACCATCAAAGCTATTGCAATTATTGATACGAGAAATTCCATTTTCATTCCTCCAGCAATATTTCGTCATTTAGTCTATTTAATGTATAAGCAATAGCATTAGCACTGATTGTTGAACAGATGAAGAACGCTGCAGCAACAATAAGAGCAAATGGAGTATTAATCACCAATGCAATGATTGCAGAAACTCCAAAACCAATGACATTTAAATATAATAGTCTTTCAGCTCTGTTTTTTGTAACTAGAGCCCTTAATGCTACGAATATGACTATAATACCTATAATTTCAACATACATATAATCACTCTCTAGCATGCCTATTGAATTTTTTGGCTATTTTTCCTAAAACTACAGACATTTTTGCCTGATCAATGCCCATGACTGTAAATATGGCTATGACCATTCCAACAATGAACATTTCAGGTGTCAAACCTATGAAAGATGCTATAAATATTATTGCAGTGGCTGTCAAACATCCTGTAGTTCCAGCATATCCAGGATCGGCACATAACCTATTTCCAATAAATACCAGGAATGCTGCAATTATTCCGCCAGGAATTCCTAAAAGCAAGTATCCAATAGAAGCCATTAATGTACCGGCAGAAGCATCCGGAGAACATAAAATGTTTCCTTGGAAAAATCCGCCAGCAATATCTCCTCCTCTTTTTTCGACATCTTTACCAATTATTCTGGCGCCTTTAACGCCAGGCTGCTCGGGAAGTCCGAAATATGTATCCACAATTACAAAATTCAACCAACAAAGAATTGCGGCAATTATTATTCCAATTACCTCATTCATTTATATCCTCTCCTGCATTTTCATCCAGAGGTTTTGGAAATACGAAATCAAATAAATATTTCACAAATAATGCTGATAAAACACCAATAACAACTGCTAGAACTAATCCGTTATACATGAAAGTATAATTTAAAACAAGAAATATTGAAAGAATACCAATAGCAATTATTGGAGTCGGATATAATGCACTAACATCAAAAGAATACCTATATGGTTTGCTAGGAAGTAAAGGCAGCCTTAAAACTAAAGCTACAATGATAGAGCAAACAATAGCTACAACATAAGCTAATAAAATATCAAATGAAGATAAACTTAAATTGCTTAGCCCATAAAAGTTACTAAACGAAGCAAAATATATGGTATCAAACACCAAATCAAACATATTATTAGACTCCTCTTACTTTAATAATATACATATAAAAATATATAAATATTGTTACTTAAAAATAATATTAATTGCTTAATTATAATTTAAATTAATTAATGGTGGCTTAATGAAAAATAAAAACATTTTAATTACTGGTGGAGCAGGATTTATCGGTTCTCATATTGCTAATGAGTTAATGGACGATAACAACATCACCATTATTGATAATCTTTCCACAGGTAACATTAAAAATTTAAAAGCCCCTGAACATGAGAATTTAAATTTTATCAATGGAGACATATGCAATACTAATTTTGATGACATAACTTCAGATATTGATTACATTTTCCATCTTGCGGCAATGGCAAGTGTTCCATTGAGTGTCGAAAGACCCAAAGAATGCAATGAGATAAACCTTAATGCAACCGTAAAACTTTTAAAATCAGCTGCAGATAACGATGTGAAAAAAATAGTGTTTTCATCATCATCTTCCGTTTACGGGGAAAACAGAAATATGCCTTTAAAAGAAACAGAGATCCCAATGCCAAAATCCCCATATGCTGCATCAAAGGCAGGCTGCGAATTATACCTGAAATCATTTTATGAAATCTATGGCTTGAATTATACTGCGCTAAGATACTTCAATGTCTTTGGACCGAAACAGGACAAGAATTCCCCATATGCTTCAGTGATTCCCCATTTCATCAGTGCACTTCTTGAAGGCAAACAGGCTGAAATCTATGGGGACGGTGAGCAAACCAGGGACTTTGTCTATGTTGAAGATGTAGTGAAAGCAAATATTGCAGCTTGTGAAGTCGATTACAATGGCATCATCAATGTTGCATCAGGCAAAAAGCTGACCGTCAACAGATTATATGAAATCATTAAAGATACCTTAGGCAGTGATTTGGAACCTAAATATTTGCCTAAAAGATTAGGAGACATCAAACACTCCCTAGCAGACATCAGCAACATGGAAAAAATCGGCCTGAAAATTAATTCTAATGAATTCGAATCACAACTTATAGAAACCATAAACTGGTTCAAAACTATTCTATAGGAGGTCAAAAGATGGATAAAAATGTTACCGATTTCAATGTTCGCCTAAGAACAATCAGAATCAGGGACCTTATTGTAGGAATAATCATAACCGCAATCATAACAGGAATATTGACAGTCATCTTTCCAGAAATTTTTGAGTCAGACGAACTGTTCTTTATAGTTCTCTTTTTGATTGGAGCCCTGATGTTTGTGTGGGCACTCCGAGGAACAAGAGGCCTTGACCAAAATATTGAAAACATATTTGAAGAGAATAACCGAAAAGAACTGCTTTATGTTTTTGCAGTAAATTTATTGTTTGCATTCCTATTCACCTTTTTGATTTCCTCAATAGACATCATGGCAAGCCTAAATGACCCGACATGGATTTCCACAGGCATTGACACCGTTGATATTGATTCAAGTGTTGTTATTCTTGATGCAATCGGCGCCATAATTTTTGCTCCTATTGTTGAAGAATTGGTTTTCAGAGGAGTGCTGTTCAACCGACTGAAAATCAGAACCGGAATCATTCCTGCAATGATAATATCATCAGTCATATTCGGTCTTGGCCACGAATTCGGAGGAATAACTAGTGCAATCCTATTCGGAATCTGCATGTGCATACTATACACAAAAACAGACAATATTCTGATTCCAATGAGCGTGCACTTCCTAAATAATTTAACCGCAACACTTCTTAATGTCAGCGGTTTGGATGTGGCGATGACTCAAATGCCATGGATTGTACCATGCACAATTCTTTCAATAATCGGAACCGTTTATCTAATAAAATACATAATTAAAGAATCTAAACAGCTTAAAAAACAGCATAGTTAAAAAAAAAGAATTGATTAATGGAAACCGCATCCGCTGCAGGTTTCACATTTTTCCTCTTCAAGAGGATTATACTGCTTGTCTTCCTGTAAGGTGGCAGACAGGAAATACTGGTCCATTTCATCCTTATTTTTTAAGACTGGAGAAATTCCTTTAAAATCACATTTAATATCACCAGTTCCACCAATATCTACAAGAATCGGTTCCCCTAATTTGAATCGTCTAAAATAAGCTTCAACTTCATCTTTCAAAGCTCCAGGAACTCTGAAATTAAAAGATAAAATATTATTCTCCTTCATTTTTAAACCGACATATTTCTGATCAATCTCTAAATTTAAACCTAACTGCTTTTTGAAAATAATGTCAGTTCCTATCTCATTAGATGTCATTTGATTTTCTCCTTTAAATGATTAAATTAACATTAAAAGTTTGAAGTATTTAAAACTTTCCCACATTTTCAGCTAAAAATTAAAAACAAAATTTTTTGTTTAGAAAATTTATAACGAATTATCATGATTTTTAAAAAGGTTTATATAAAGTTAAATCCAAAACATATAATATTATAATATATATTATTATAATAAAAAAAATCAATGAAAAAATAGGTGTTTATGCATGAATGAATACAACATAGATATTGGAAATAGAATTAGAGAATTGAGAGAACTGTCAGACATTACTATTAAAGAAATCGCGCAAGAATTGAACATTACAGAAGAAACCTACATCCAATATGAAAATGCTGAAATTGACATTCCGGCAAGTTTCTTATATGAACTTGCACACATCTTTAAAGTTGATTTAGGATTATTATTAACCGGTGAAGAAAGCAGAATGAACATATTCGACATCACCCGTGCAAACAAGGGAGTTTCAGTCGACAGAAGCAAAGAGTATACCCATGAAAACCTATGCTCCAACTTCATTCACAAAAAGGCCGAAACATTTCTTGTGGTGGTCGACCCCAAAAAGAACCCTGCACCTTCACTTAACTCACACCCCGGTCAGGAATTCAACTATGTCCTTGAGGGTTCCTTAAAAATTTATATACACAACAACGAAATCGTACTGAACGAAGGAGACTGCATCTTCTTTGATTCAACACACAGACACGCAATGGTAGCGCTTAACGATAAACCGGCTAAGTTCTTAGCAGTAATCATATAATATTTATAGGAGATAATTAAATGAGCTCATTAATAGGAGATTTTGTAGAGAGAGTCGACTTTGACTCTTATGAAGATTTTCACGAAAACTTTAAACTGAAATATAATGACGACTACAACTTCGGATTCGACGTTGTGGACAAATACGCCGAAATAGACCCTGAAAAGATAGCCTTAATCTGGGTCAATGACCATGATGAGGAGCACACATTCACATTCAAGGAAATGAAGGAATATTCAAACAGAGCGGCAAACCTCTTTAAAAGTTTAGGAATTAAAAAAGGCGATTGCGTAATGCTTACCTTAAAAAACAGATATGAATGGTGGTTCTGCATGGTTGCATTGCATAAAATCGGTGCGATACCAATTCCAGGCACACACATGCTGAAACTTCATGACATTGACTTCAGATTAAAAGAAGCAAACGTTAAAATGGTCGTTTCAATCGAGGAAGATTCCCTGCTTCCAGATTATGAGGAAGCTGAAAAAACCCTTGACTATGAATTGAAAAAAGTGGTTATTGAAACCGACAGGGAAGGTTGGACAAATTTCAATGAGGCAATTAAAGAACAAAGCCCTATATTTGAAAGGCCTACCGGCGAGGATAAAACCTATGCCGAAGAGATATTCCTAATCTATTTCACATCAGGAACAAGCGGCCTTCCAAAAATGGTTTCACATAAGCACACCTACTCATTAGGCCACATCCCAACCGCCAAATACTGGCACAATGTTGTAGAGGACGGAATCCACCACAGTGCGGCAGATACCGGATGGGGTAAGGCAGTATGGGGAAACATCTATGGACAATGGATTGCAGGAACAGGAATATTCATTTATGATTACGACAGGTTTAACGGAATAAAACTGCTTGAAAATGTAATCAAATATAAGGTCAATACCTTTTGTGCCCCACCAACAGTTTACAGATTCCTGATTAAAGAGAATATCCAGGGTTATGACTTTTCAAATTTCACTTATGTAACCACAGCAGGAGAGCCTCTTCCTCCTGAAGTATCAGACAGATTCTATGACATTTCAGGATTGAGAATCAAGGAAGGGTTCGGGCAAACCGAAACAACCCTCTCAATCGGAACATTTATCTGGCTGGACGCAAAAGTGGGTTCCATTGGAAAGCCTTCACCACTATTTGATTTGAGACTGCTCGATGAAAACCATGAAAGAGTGGAAATCGGAGATGAAGGAGAACTATGTTTCAAATTGCAGGATGGTCCAAATCCGGGATTATTTAAAGATTATGTGAATGATGATGAAAAATACAGAAAGCAGATCCATCACGGATATTACCACTGCGGAGATACCGCATGGGTTGATGAAGAGGGATATGTCCACTTTGTCGGAAGAAACGATGACATAATCAAATCTTCAGGATATCGTATAGGACCGTACGAAGTTGAAAGTGCAGTTTTATCTCACGAAGCGGTTCAAAACTGTGCAATTACAGGTTATCCTGATGAAATAAGAGGCCAAATCGTAAAGGCAAGCATTGTCTTGCAGCCTGGCTTCGAGCCATCAGATTCACTTACAAAAGACATTCAAAATCATGTTAAAAAAGTAACAGCCCCTTATAAATATCCAAGAATGGTTGAATATGTGGATGAACTTCCCGAAACCATCAGCGGTAAAACAAGAAGGGTTGAAATCAGAGAGAAAGATTACAATAAATAAATTCAGATGATATAAATGACAGAAGAAGAGATATCTTATCCAGTTATAAATAAGGAAATATGCAAAGGCTGTATGAGATGTATAGTCGGATGTCCTCAAAATGCAATATTACTTTCACAAGACATGAACAACGCAGGATATCAATTTGCCTATTACAGCGGCAATGGATGTACAGGATGTAAGGACTGCTACTTTACATGCCCTGAACCACTGGCGCTGGAAGTACATCAGTATAAAAAGATAGTAAACGATTCAGTGGCCAAAATGATTAAGGTCAAAGCAGGAGGGAAATAAATGAGCAATCAGATGGTAAAAGGAAATACTGCGGTTGTCATCGGCGCAATGTATGCAGGATGCGACTGTTTTTTCGGATATCCAATTACCCCTGCAAGTGAAATCTTGCATGAAGCTTCAAAATACTTCCCTATGGTTGGAAGAAACTTCGTGCAGGCTGAAAGTGAAGAGGCATCAATCAATATGGTTTATGGTGCATCAGGAACCGGCCACAGAGTAATGACCTCATCATCCGGACCTGGAATCAGCCTAATGCAGGAAGGATTCACATTCCTTGCGGGAGCTGAACTTCCTGCAGTGATTGTGGACATCATGAGGGCAGGACCTGGACTTGGAAACATCGGACCTGAACAGGGAGACTACAACCAGGTCGTAAAAGGCGGAGGTCACGGAAACTACAAAAACATAGTTCTTGCTCCAAACAGCGTGCAGGAAATGTGCGACCTGACCATGAAAGCCTTTGAACTTGCAGACAAATGGAGAAATCCTGTTGTGGTTTTAGCCGACGGTACCCTAGGCCAGATGGCCGAACCTTTAGTGTTTCCGGAAAAGGCAATCGAACCTAAAAACGACAAGCCTTGGGCAGTGAAAGGTAATGCAGAAACCATGGACAATCTCATTACTTCAATTTATAATGACTTTAACGACTTGGAAGACTTCAACTTCAAGCTTCAGGAAAAATATGCGCAAATCGAAGCTGAAGAGGTAATCTATGACGAATATCAGGTTGATGATGCGGATATCGTTCTGGTATCATTCGGCATCAGTTCAAGAATTGCAAGATCCGCTGTTGACAAAAGCCGTGAAAAAGGCGTGAAAGTCGGACTTTTAAGACCGATTACATTATCACCTTTCCCTGTTGACAGAGTGAAAGAATTGGCAGATAAAGGAGTGAGCTTCATTTCAGTTGAAATGAGCAATGGCCAACTCTTGGCTGACGTGCATTTTGCAGCACTCAGAAAAGATGACACCCATCTGGTCAACAGAATGGGCGGAAACCTGATTGAACTAAAACATGTACTTGCTAAGATTTATGAGATAGCAGGCATTGACGATGAAGACATAGACCTATCCGAAAGAAGTGAGGAAAAGGCCAGTCCAAATATAATTGATTAGAGGATGTGGAAAAATGAGTGAAAAGGAAAATAAAGATTATGAGTTACAGGTACGTAGAAATCCACAATCCCTTTTAGAAGAATATCCCAGAAAAGGAACAAATATTCAATCTACCCACTACTGTGCCGGTTGTGGACATGGAATTTTACACAAACTGATTGCGGAATGTATGGACGAACTTGGAATCCAGGAAAGATGCGTTATGATTTCCCCTGTTGGATGTTCAGTATATGCTTATTTCTATTTCAACTGCGGCAACTTCCAGACCGCTCACGGAAGGGCACCTGCCGTTGCTACAGGAATTTCCAGAGCTGAAGACAATGCAATTGTCATGAGCTACCAGGGAGACGGAGACCTTGCCTCAATCGGTTTGAATGAAACCCTGCAGGCTGCAAACCGTGGAGAAAAGATAGCAGTGTTTTTCGTAAACAACACAGTTTACGGAATGACAGGCGGACAGATGGCACCAACTACCCTTATTGGTGAAAAGACAGTTACATGCCAGACCGGAAGGGACCCTGACTATGCAGGACACCCTACACACATGTGTGAACTGATCAACACATTAAAGGCACCAGTATACATCGAAAGGGTTTCACTTGCAAATCCATTGAAAATCAGACTTGCAAAATATGCCATCAAACAGGCATTGACAGTTCAAAAGGAAGGAAAGGGATATTCATTTGTGGAAGTCCTATCCCCTTGTCCTACCAACCTCAAACAGGACGTTGCAAGTGCACAGAAATTCATTGAGGAACAGATGGAAAAGGAATTCCCAGTCAAAAACTTCAGGAATAATCTATATACCAAGGAACCTGTCAAAAGACCTGCCAGTGACTTTTCAACCGAATCACTGGACAAGATATTCAATGTTAACAGAGGCGAAGGAACAGGATATGTCGATGATGAGATGGAACCTGTAAGCATCAAGGTTTCCGGATTCGGCGGTCAGGGAGTATTGAGTGCAGGATTGACAATCGCTCAGGCCGCATGTGCAGAGGGAAAACATGTTTCATGGTATCCTAGCTACGGACCGGAACAGAGAGGAGGAAAATCAAACTGTTCTGTTGTAATCTCCAATGAAACAATCGGAACTCCTGTTGTTGATGACATTGACATTCTCATTGCCTTAAACAAGCCATCTTTAGAGCAGTTCTCACAGGACGTTAAAGAAGGCGGAGTAATACTTTATGACGCTAAAATAGGAGAGTTTGAAACAGACCGTGACGTTAAGGTCATTGCAATGCCTTGTGTGGACATTGCAGAGGAACACGGCAATGCCAGAACTGCAAACACTGCACTTTTAGGAGCATTAACCGAACTGGGCGATGTTTTAAAACGCGAATCCTACGAAAATGCAATAAGAGAAATGTTTGCATCCAAACCTAAGGTCATTGATGTGAACATTGAAGTTCTAGAAGCTGGAGCTGAATGGATAAAAAACAATTCATAGCGTGATTTGATGACTTATAAAGAAAATGCTAAAAATTATATAGAAAATTACGGTTTAGGTATAGGGGACAAAATCAAAGTCAACAAGCAGGACATCTCCTATACCGGTATTCTGCTTGACAGGCCGGAAGATGCGGACGACGGATATATTGTAATAAAATTATCAAGCGGTTACAACATTGGTGTGGCTATCGAAGATACCACTGCGGAACTTAGCCAAAAATAGGATTTGGCCAAACCGAAATTCCCTATGATGATGCCAAACAGAACATTTCAATAGTTTCAACAGGAGGTACAGTATCCTCCGTCATCGATTACAGGACAGGAGCGGTACACCCTGCTTTTACCGCATCAGATCTGGTAAAGGCAAATCCTGAATTATTGGATTATGCCAACTACAATGTTAAGGCACTCTATAACATCTTAAGTGAAGACATGAAACCTGAATACTGGGTTAAGGCAGCAGAGGAAGTCGCAAATGACATTTCCAATGGCTCTGACGGTGTTGTAATAGCACATGGTACCGACACAATGCACTACACTTCAGCCGCATTGAGCTTCATGCTTAAGACTGCTCAGAGAAGTTCCGACAGACCTTCAAGCGATGCCAACATCAATCTGATCGATTCGGTAATCGCTGCAAAATCAGACATTGCAGAAGTTTGCGTCTGTATGCATGGAAGCCTGAATGACGAATACACATACTTACATAAAGGAACAAAGGTCAGGAAAATGCACACTTCAAGAAGGGACACATTCAGAAGCATAAACGCTCAGCCAATAGCCAAAATCCAAAACAAGAATGTTGAAATCAACCCTGAGTACAACTATACCAAACGTGGAGAAAATGAATTGGAGCTTAATACCGGCATTGAAGAGAAAGTCGGATTCATCAAAAGTTTCCCTGGCATTTCCAAAGAATTCATCGAATATCACATTGACAAAGGATACAAAGGCCTTGTAATTGAGGGAACCGGTCTCGGACATGTGCCTAATGACCTCATTGACTCATTCAAAAGGGCACAGGATGAAAACATCCCTGTGATAATGACCTCACAGTGCCTTTACGGAAGGGTCAACATGAACGTCTACTCAACCGGACGTAACATTCTTGATGCAGGAGTCATATCCGGCCGTGACATGACCCCCGAAACAACATATGTTAAATTATGCTGGGCATTAGGTCAAAGTGACGATTATGCAAAGGTAAAAGAGATTATGCAAACAAATGTTGCAGGTGAATTTAAAGAAAAATCCACAATCAGGGATTTCTTGAACTAAGGTGATAGCATGGATTATGATTATGAAAAATTAGGATTGAAA
Organism: Methanobrevibacter sp. UBA212; assembly: GCF_905233225.1. Classification (NCBI taxonomy): domain Archaea; kingdom Methanobacteriati; phylum Methanobacteriota; class Methanobacteria; order Methanobacteriales; family Methanobacteriaceae; genus Methanobrevibacter; species Methanobrevibacter sp. UBA212. The sequence goes on along the minus strand of NZ_CAJODJ010000013.1, from coordinate 8,718 downwards.
ATGGGACTTGAGATTCACCAACAGTTGAACAGTCAGCACAAGCTGTTCTGCCCATGTAAAACAGAGCTTGTTGATGACGATTTTGATGAACTCGTTCAAAGAAAGCTAAGGCCGACCCAGTCAGAGCTTGGAGAAATCGACCGTGCTGCACTGCAGGAATCCTTAAGAGGACTCAATTTCAAATACGAGAACTTTGCAAAGCACACCTGCCTTGTTGAAAACGATGACGAACCTCCCCACAGCCTGAACGAAGAGGCACTGGACATATGTATTACAATCGCATGCCTCATGAACATGCACATAGTTGACGAATTCCACACAATGAGAAAACAGGTTATTGACGGAAGTAACACCGGAGGTTTCCAGAGAACAGGTATGGTTGCAACCGACGGTTATCTGCTTACCCCTTACGGAAAAGTTGTCATTGAAAGCCTTGGTCTTGAAGAGGACGCAGCAAGAAGGGTAGAAACAAAAGACGGATTTACCGAATTCAGACTGGACCGTTTGGGAATACCTCTTGCTGAAATCACAACCGACCCTTCAATGCATCATCCGGAACAGGTAAGGGAAGTTGCATACATGCTCGGTCAGATATTGAGAAGTACCAACGTCAAAAGAGGCCTCGGTACAATCAGACAGGACCTGAATATTTCCATTGCCGAAGGTGCACGTGTGGAAATCAAGGGTGTTCAGGACTTGGACCTGATGGCCGAAATAGTCAACCGTGAAGTTCAAAGGCAACTGGCATTGATCGACATCAGAAATGAGCTTCAGGCAAGAAACGCAGAAGTTTTAGAAGAGATTCATGACCTTGATGAGCTTCTTGAAGACACAGAATCCAAGATATTGAAATCCGCTGAAACAATCAAGGCCGTTGTATTGAAAGGTTACGCCGGTTTAATCGGCCGTGAAGTGCAGCCGGGAAGAAGGTTCGGTACCGAAATTGCAAGCTATGCCAAAAAACGTGGAGTTGCAGGAATCTTCCACTCAGACGAGCTTCCTGCCTACGGAATCAAACAGGACGAAGTTGACAAAATCACAGAGTTCTTAAACATCGGTGAAGAGGATGCGTTCATCATTGTAGCTCATGACGAGGACATTGCTGTATCTGCACTTGAAGAGGTTAAAAGAAGAGCAAACTTAGGTCTTGAAGGTGTTGTTGAAGAGACTAGAAAAGCTCTTGATGACGGCAACACCGAATACATGAGACCTTTACCTACAGCAAACAGAATGTATCTTGAAACAGACATTCCACTGTTCAAGATTACCCAAGACAGAATCGAGCCTATTGCAAACAGCCTTCCGGAATTGCCTGACGTCAAACAGGCCAGGATCATTGCAGAGTACATGTTAAGTGAAGACCTTGCAACACAGCTTGTCAAAAGACAGGTTGCAGATACATTTGAGGCCATTTTAGCTGAAGTTGACGTTGATGCAACACCAGTCGCCTCACTTCTTGCATATGACCTCAGGGAAATCAAAAGGGAAGGACATGAGATTACTGCCTTAACTCTTGACCACTTCAAAGATATCTTTAACCTTCTGGCCGACGGCAAAATCGCAAAGGACAGCGTTCGTAAGCTGGCCGTTGAAACCATCAAGGCACCTAACACAGACATTTCACAAATCGCAGAGGACAACAATCTTGTCATGATGAGCGACGAGGAGGTGCATGAAATCATTGCAGGCATCGTTGCAGACAATGAGGAAATGGTTAAGGAACGCCAAATGGGTGCCATGGGTCCATTGATGGGAATGTGCATGAAAGAGCTTAAAGGAAAAGCGGACGGCGGACTTGTAAACCAAATCGTTCGTGAAGAAATTCAAAAACTAATTTAGGGAAACTCAATTGAGTTCCCATAACTCTTTTTTTTAATTATATAAATTAATATTTTTGATGTATTTTACAGAAAGGACATCAATATTGACCTCATTAAAGAAAATTGACCTCATTTAATAGCAAATATTTATATAGAATTTAGAACATATCATATTCTATAATTTACCACCATTAGGAGGTTAATTTAATGATTCAAAAGTTTCAAGAAACAGAAAGAATATTTATTCCATCCTATGAAGAAAAAACTAGCACCATAACATTAGAAAAGTTCATAAAAGAAAACTTTCAAATCCCAAATGATGATTTAAAAAAAATATGTGAATTTGTAAGTCATGACAAAGAACTGGAAAAAATTATTTTTGAACTGCCAAATTTAATTCAAAAAGAAATAACCTACGATAAATTACAAATCAAATTCTATGAGGAATTCCAAGAAGATTATCTCCAGTTAGAAGTAAACATCTTCACTTCAATAGATACCCTAATCTCCTTGAAAATTGAAGACCGATTAGAACAAAGATTATACGAATTATTTGAAAGCAATTCCGCAGACAAAATATTATTAATTATGGAGTAATCTAAATGAAACAATCCGAAGAATTTGAGTGGTGTGAATTCAACAATCTGGCAGATTCATATATTAATCAATCTAACGAAGCAAAACAAAGAACTGGTGTCAGTAGATATTATTACGGTACTTTCTGTACAACACGTGATTTTTTAAACGAAAATGATATTTTTTTGAATGAAAAATCTAAAACAATGCATTCCAAAAGATCAGATGTTCATGGGGAAACTTCAAAAATCTTTAGAAAGCATGAAAGATTCAAGAAGAATAATATTGGAAAAACCATCTCTAAAGAATTAGACAAGTTAAGAAAAATGAGAAATGACGCAGATTACAATAAAATTACTTCAGATTCATTAAACAAGATGATGTTAAAATCTAAAATTAAATCTGAAAGAGTTTTACAACTGCTCGATGAACTAAATTAATTTAAAGAATTGTTTTTTAATCTAATACTATGGTAAAAATCCATAATATCTGATTAAAATACCCTTATTTTTTTAATTCTGACTAAACAGTGACCCCTCATCCAAGGTCCTTATTTTTAAAATCACTTTACGGGTTACCGGATAGAATATCAGTTCATACAATACCTTAAACACTATCTGACAGCAGATCATGGTCACGACCAACTCATTCGGCAGAACTCCATAGAATGAAATTGAAATGAAAATAACAGAATCGACAGTTTCCCCTATTACGGTACTTCCGACAACACGTACAAAAAGCAGATTATGGTATCTTTCCTTTAATTTGACAAGTACACGGGAGTTTAAGAGATTGCCCAGCATATAGGAAACAAGTCCTGCAACAAAGAGTCTGGGTGTTGTTGAGAGAAGAGCTGCAAATGCAGGGGCATTGGGACTGCTTGAAGGAAACAGCATGGCAACCTGATATAGCCCAACCGCCACAACATTGATGATGAAACCCAAATAGATAACATCCCTTGTCAGTTTAAAACCGTATATTTCAGACAGGATATCATTGACGATAAACAGTATCGGAAATGTCAATATCGAACAGGGCAAAGCTATGAAACCTATTTCCAGTGTCCGGGTAGCCAATATGTTGGATGCAATCATGCAGGCAAAAAATATTCCTGCCAAATATGCATATACATTAGTTTTATTCAAATTTTCAAACATTCAAAATCACCAGTGTTAAATATCAATCTGTTATAGGGCATTAATCTATCTTTTGATTTAGAAATAGCAACAATTTGGCAAATATTGTAAAAACCACAAACATCACCATTTTTTCTTTTTTAATCACCTCCAAAAAGAGCATGATTAAATTTAGGTATACCTAAAAAAATGCAAAGCTTTATATACTATGGTGACAAAGTAATTAATAGAGTTAAAATTTAGGCAAACCTAAACACTCTACATTATTAGTCAAAAATACTAATACTCTCCAAAATTAGAATTGTGTTGAATTAGATTTTCACAATTTGCTAATTTGATACAAGTCGTCGGAAAATTAAAAAAATCTACCAATATATAATTTTCCTCAAAAAACACACGGTGTTTAAACTAGTCACTTAAACACCAACACTCTCTCTTTTTATTCGCTCCAACAAATAATTACCATATACTCAATTTAACGATTAAGAATATACATATTCAAATTAAAAAGTAAGTGAAATATTTACCATTCATGATAATATAACGAAGCATGTTGGAAAATATGTATATTGTGAATGGTTAATCTAGAATTAATTAAAAAAAATAAAAAAAAGTAAAGTAACTGCCGAAGCGAGTTACTTTTTAACTTTCACGGCACTTTCTTGGCAACTTTGCCGTATGTTGCAGTATAGGTTACCTTTTTACCATTCTTGATTTTGTTCAAGAAACCCCCGTATAGAGTCAATACATTGAAGTTTTTTGGTGATGGAATGAAAATGCCTGTGAAAATGATTTCATCAGACATTTTCCTGATTATATAATGGTTATTCTGCTTTTTCCGGAAATTTTATATCTAAAATCTGCAGTTTTTATGTTAACCTTATATATTCCCTCAGTTAGGGTTTTAGTATTCAATTTAGCAACACCCCTCTTATCTGTTTTGACAGTGAATACCCTTGATTCGCTTCCGGAAGTCAATTTAATTTTAATTTTTATTCTCTTAACGACTTTTTTAGTATTTTTGTTTTTAACTTTTACTTTAAAGTATTTGTCAGTATTGAACTGGCTCTTTATACCAGGAGCTTTTACAGTTGTTGGAGTCTTAAAAAGCCTGTCAATGTTTCCAAATTTATGACGGCCCATATATTTCATTTTTGGAACCTTTGGAAGTTTATGTCCACCGACAGTCTTGCCTTTAAATTTAACGGTGTCCACCAATCCGCCTGATGACACGCCAACATATCTGCCGTTATCGTTAGCAGAATAACATTTAACTGAAGATGTTGCCCTATACTTTTTATCTGAAGTGGCTTTCCAATGAAGAACTACAATCTGCCTTCTGTTTACACCATATTTGTCAGTAGCACCTACTTTGATTGCGGCTTTAGCAGGATTCTTGCTGTATTTTCCAAAGGTACTGTGACGATAATACTGTTTAAAATTAGGTGTGCAAAGGAATTGGCCAGGTTTTAATTTGCCTGTGATGATTTTATTTTTCCATGCAACAGCATATCTGCCGTTTGGAGCCTTAATTGCAAAATGCCCGAAATTTATGCTTCTTTTATACCTATAGATCTTTTTTATGGAGGACATTTTAATCTTATTTGACTTGACCATATCCACAGCCAGACTTTGCATTCTTTTGATGAAACCATCGGAGTCGAGTCCGCCATTACCCACTATCCATCCATTAGAAAAGACAATTAAGTGAACAAAACCGTTGGAATTATAATGTTTCACGGCAGACAATCCTTTTATTTTACAGGGTTTTACAGTGATAGTAGTTCCCCCGGTATTGTCCCTTCTAAAGCCTCCGACTGCCTCGGTATCACTCACCTGCAAATAAAAAGAACAGCAGTCCTCACCAGCAGGGGCTTTTGCTTTTGAGGTTAGCTTGGCTTTAGAATCTTTGATTTGAACAGGCATTTTATAATTCCCTATCTTAAAATCATTATCTGAAGGAAATATCCTGTTTTCATCACTATTGACATCCCCATAGCTGTTCGGTTTTAAATCCAATGTGATTTTTCCCAAATCATCAGAGGTTTTGTTATACTGTTTTCCATCTATAAATATATTAATTTCTTTATTTTTAACTGGAATTCCATCAGCATCTGTTATATAGCTTTCAAGAACATTATTCTCATTACAATACCAATCCAGTTCATTCATCTCGATTTGAGTGCCAATTTGAGAATCATCACATGGATTTTCCATATAATCAATGCCTAATTCATTATCCCCATTTTCAGGGGAAGCCATGTTCTGCGAAATAGTTTGTGTATCGTTATCCTGAGCTGAAACGGCACACAAAGCAAACAATAAAATTAAAAATATCAGAACCATATTAAAAGTCTTTTTGAAATTCAACTTCATAATTACCCTCAACCTAAGACTATATAAAATAACTATGTTTAAACTACTTAAAAAAACTGATGTCTCAGAATTATAAACAAAAAATAGTGACAATATGAAATGAATCTTAGGGCATTTAATCAGCTGAAATCAGCTAAAAATAAAAAAAGAGAAGTAACCGCCGAAGCGAGCTACCTTTTAACTTTTACAGTCTTTTTGACTGTGTCTTTAATGTATGTTGCCTGATAAGCTACCTTCTTGCCAACTTTGAGCTTTTTCAAGACTGACTTTTTAATTGATACTTTTGCAACACCCTTAGAGTTGGTTTTTGCCTTGTAGGTTTTTCCCTTAAACTTGAAGACAATTATCTTATTCTTAAGATATTTGCCGTTGACCTTTGCCAAACTTGCAGTCAATACCAATTTTTTGCCGGATTTTTTGACGGATGCTGATTTGAGACTCACCAGATGCTTTACGACAACCTTATTCTTGGCGCTTGCCCCATTATATCTGATTTCAATGGAATGTGTGCCCACCTTAAAGTTACTGCCAATCCTAACTGTAACAAATCCGTTTTTATCTGTCTTGAGGTTTTGCATCTTGTTGTCAATGAGAACAGCTACGTTTTTCCCTTCACTTTCAGGATTTCCGTCATCCCCAATGATTCTGGCCTTATATTCGGCATTGCCTGCATAATATACTGTCAGGTCATTATTGTTTTCAATGCGGTTTACAATCTTCAATGTCCTTGTCGCATTTCCCGCAATCTCTGAAGAAACAAACACTGAATATGTGCCTTCATTCAGGTTTGCCCTGACATTGGCAATTCCCCCTTCATCAGTCATTGCAAAATATTGATTTGACAGGACAGTAAATGAAATCAGTTTATTTGCAATGCCGTTTCCATTCTCATCAACAAGTTTAACCTGATAGTCATAGCCACTATTCCAGGAGCGAACCATGTCATGTGCATCAAGTGATGCTGATTTGACATAAATGTTGATTTTTGTCTTGTTTGACACATAATTGTCATCACCGCTGTATGTTATTTTGGCGGAATGGTTGCCTGATTCAAGTTTTGGAAGAACGATTATGCAACTTCCGTTTAAAAGTGAAGCGGTGTAGACATTATCTGCCAATTTAACTGTTACTGTTCCTGTTGCGTTTTGCGCAAGGACTATTGGAATTTCAGCATTTTCATCAGCGGTAAGGATGATATCTGCAACATCCAATGAAACATTCTGCTTACTTTGAGATTCATGGCTTTCATTTTCAAGTATTTCCATCAGGATTCCTTCCCTTACGCCATTTTTGCAGAAATGAAGATATGTCACGTTGAAATATTCGGCAATTGTTTTCGTAATGATTAAACCCGGCAGGAAAGTGTTGACCCTTTCCGCATCGACATTGAGAATCTTTTCATAATTCTCCCCGGTCGGCTCGCTGAATTCATTTAACAGGTCATCCAGCATTGAAACCCGAATAGAACTATCATCATCAATATATCCGAGATACTGAAGAACTTTTTTAATTTTTTTAACTGACCCTCCAATACCAAACAAATCATTCCTTTGAGTTGAATTATCCACAACAAGCTTGTCAAGCTCGGACAATACCCTATTTTTTATATTAATAATTTCTGTTTGATTTGGAAACATTCCGCTGACATATTCCTGGTATGAGGACTCTGCACCAATCGGAATGCTTTCAGAAGTTATTATTTGCTTATTTACAAAATCAATTACTTCACAGCTTCCTCCTCCCAAATCAATTACAATACCCTTATCGGTTGTCAATTCACTATCCTTTACAGAGTTAAAAGTCGTATTCGCTTCCTTTTCACCGCTCAACAGATTAATGTCCAATCCGACTTTCTTCTTGACTGTTGCAATCACCTCTGCGGAATTGTCAATCTTTCTCAGGCTGGCTGTTGCAAACACAAATTTTGTTTTGACATTGACAAGGTTCATCACTTCATCAAAATCCTTCAAAACAGACACCAGCTCATCAATTCCCTCTTTTGTCAGATTGTTGTTTTCAACATAAATTGAAGTCACAGACTTTTCAGATAATGAGAGTACAGATTTAGGATTTCCACTATCCTTAATCTTGTATATCTCCAATTTCATGCTGTTTGCACCTATATCAACAATACCATACAATGGAGATTCGCTTTTTTGTACAGATTCGTCGTCTTTTTCCAAAACAACATCAGTTTCAGAGATGGAAACGTTTTCATCATATGAATTTTCACACAAATCCTCCTGTGAAACAGTTAAGGTATCATTGTCATCGAAAACCGGAACATTATCAGATTCACATATCATCTCTTCATTGTAATCTTGCGCTTTTAACTTTATTGTGCAAGAATTCTCCGGCTTCTTTAAGCCGGGGATGAATTGCACATTTAGTGGGTTAGTGTCTATTTTTTTATGTGGATGGGGTGGTGAGATTACTTTTCAAATGCTCTCGGATAAATGCTATATTATATGTAGGTTTATAATATGTAATATAGAAAGATGGGGAAAAACTTCAATAAGTTAATTTTTTTCCTTTCTTTTTTAAGCACGGTTTCATAATAATATATTCTAAAAAAAAAACAATCCTTTTAGTGATTATTATTTTTTTAGTCATTAGGATGATGTTTTAGGATTTTTTTTATAATTTTAATAAAATGTGAAAAAAAGATGTTGAATATGTGCGATAAAACTTTTATTTTAACTGATAAGGTTGAATTTGTTCCTGATGAAGAGATGGAAAAGGAATTATGGTTTAATATTAATGCCAGTGCTTTTGTGTACAATAAAACATTGGAATATAGTATTTACCGT
>NZ_CAJODJ010000012.1:0-50445 GCF_905233225.1 Methanobrevibacter sp. UBA212 | reverse complement strand
AGGAAACTACACTGCATACATTACTTATCGTGGTGATGATAACTTCAATGCATCTGCAATGCAGACTAACTTGACAATCACTAAGCTAACCACTACAATTACTATTTCAACAAATAGCACAATTGTAATAGGTCATCCGGTTGAATTCACAATAACTACTTCAGCCAACATGACTGAGGTTGTTTATGTTGAAGTTAACGGTACAAATCATACAACATTTATTAAAGAAGGTAAAGGAACATTCACTGTTTACGGATTGGAAGCTGGAAACTATACTGCTAAGGTTTACTTCCCAGGAAACACTCAGTACAATGCGGTTGACAACAGTACTGAATTCAATGTAACCGGCAAGTCACCGGTATCAATAGCTGTTTCAGTCAACAACATCACTCTTGGTGAGAATGCAATGGTATTCGTAACTGTTAATGCCACATCAGGTTCAGTGACACTTAACATTGCAGGAAGACCTCAAACCAAGGCAGTTGACGCTAACGGTAAAGTCAACTTCACAGTAACAGGCTTAATCGCACGTGACTACTTCGTGACTGCAACATACCTTGGAACTGACGAGTACCTGTCAAATGCGACTAACACTACATTCACAGTCTTCAAGAAGAAATCCGAATTATCAATCAATGTGACAAACATTTTCGTTGGTGAAAACGAAACTATAACAATCAATGTAACTAAAGGTGCAACCGGTGTTGTCCTTATTGACATTGCTGGTCTGCAAGTATATGCAATATTAAACAATGCAACAAGCATAGCTATTGCATTATTCGATGACTTAGGAATAGGAACATACAATGTTACCGCTACCTATATGGGTGATGATAATTATAATGGCAGTTCAAACAATGCATCATTCAATGTGACCAAGCTCAAGACAAGCATCATTATAACTGGATCCAACATTACAGTTGGCCAAGTTGAGACATTCAACATTACAACTTCAGCAAATATCACTGAAGTTATCACTATTGAAATCGACGGTGTCAACTACACTACATTCATACAAAACGGTAAAGGAACCTACACTTACTATGGATTAGAAGAGGGAACTCACACAGTATATGTATACTTTGCTGGAAACAGCAAGTATGATGCTGAGCAAAACTCCACTGTAGTTGAGGTAACTGGTCAAAAACCTTCCGCAGTCACTGTGAACGTGACTAGCATCACTGTAGGTGAAAATGCAACAATCTATGTTAACGTGACTGAAGGAGCAACAGGTTATGTGATGATTACAATCGCTGGTGAATCTCACTTGGTAGAGTTGAACAACAGCAAAGCTAACATTACAGTAGAAAACTTGACTGCACGCCACTATCATGTAACAGCATACTATCTTGGTGATGACTACTACTTAGGAAATGAAAGCACTGCCGAATTTGACGTTAACAAGAAAGCAACACTCATCAACGTAACTGCAGTTGACATTACAGTTGATAAGAATGAAACAATCACAATCAAGATTACAAACGGAACCACTGGTGTGGTATTGATTGACATTAACGGAACTGATTACTATGCAAACATAGTAAACGGCACTGCAAAACTTGTCGTCAATAACTTGGCTGTTGGCGAGTACAATGTAACAGTCGAATATGAGGGTGACGCTAACTATGCAGCATCCGTCAATTCAACCAGGTTCAATGTAACCAAACTCAACTCTAATATAAATCTGATAGTTGTAACTCCTTCACCTGTCGCTGAAGGTGGAGCAATCATGATTAACGTAACCGGACCTGCTGATGCGACTGGAATTGCAATCGTCAGTGTCAAGGACAATGACTTGAACACTGTGCAAAACTACACTGTCTACATTAACAACGGTAAAGGTTCATTAGTACTGATTGATCAACCTGTTGGCCATTACAGTGTTGTAGCTAACTATCAGGAAAACTACAAGTACCTGGCTAACGTTTCAAACACTGGAACATTTGAGGTTTACGCTACCGGATCCAGCTTGAACGTCAAGACAGAGAATATCAAAGTCGGGGATAATGAAACTATTATCGTGACTGTTGAAGGCGAGTATGATGAAAATGTAACCTTGGTGATTGGTGACTTGACATATGAAAGCCCATTAGTCTACAATTCAACCAGCAACAACAGTGTCGCTACATTCAAACTGGATTACAAGTTCCCAGCAGGCACATACACTGCACATGTTTCATTCATATCAGAGGATGCTGGCAGAATTGTAACTCATGAAGGAAAGGATTCATTCATAGTCTCAAAAATCAACTCTACAGTTGGAATCAACAGTATCTCAGATATTAAAGTAAGTGAAAATGTAACAGTCACATTCACACTTGCTCCTAGTGATGCAACAGGCACTATTGATGTTTATGTGAATGGTGAAAGACACATTGTCAATGCTGACAACTTAACATTAACATTGACTGGCCTTGCTGCAGGACACTACTTCGTGCAAGCGATGTATGGTGGAGACAACAAGTACTTGCCATCTTCTGCTAATGCAACATTTGAGGTATACAAGAATAATATCTCAATCACTTTGGATGTTGTAAGCATTAGGGTGAATGAAACAGAATACATTAATGTAACCCTTGAAAGCGATGCTAGGGGATATGTTTTAATCAACATCAATGGAACTCAATACTATGCTCAAATCAAGGATGGTAAAGCAAGTGTAAATGTTACTGGATTGGAAATTGGTGAATACACTGTAAATGCTACATTCATTGGTGATGACAAGTACTACAGCAATTCAACAGTTGAAAAATTCACTGTAACAAAGCTCGCCACTACTATTGAGATTACAGGTTATGACATCTATGAAGGTCAAGATGTAGTGTTCACAATCACTACTTCCGCCAACATTACAGAAGTTGTCAAAATCGAAGTGGCCGGTAAGAACTACACTGCATTCGTTGAAAACGGCAAAGGTAACTACACTGTATCAGGATTGAAAGTCGGAAACTACAATGTGACCGCTTACTTCCCAGGTAACACTAAATACGATGCGGTAAACGACACTACCAATATTACAGTCAAAGGCAAGACCAAGACTTCAATCAACGTGACAGTTGAGGACATTACTGTCGGCGATGAAATCACTGTTGTAATCAATGCAACAAAAGGAATCAATGACACAGTATATGTAACCATTGCTGGTGTGGCTTACACTCACACATTAGTTGATGGTCAAGGCAGCTTCAAAGTCCCTAACCTGATTGCTCGTGACTATGTGGTGTCAGTATTCTTCATGGGCAACACTGAATTTGAATTATGCAACAATACTTCAAACTTCACAGTGCATAAGAAGGACACTTCCATAAAACTGAATGTCACTGACATCTATGTTGATGAAACTGAAATGATTAAGGTTGAAGTGAATAAAAACGCTACAGGCAACGTATTGATAACTATTGGTGAAGTTCGTGTTTATGCAAATCTAACTGATAGTGTTGCAATCGTAAACATTACCGGTTTAGCTGTCGGCGAGTACAATGTAACTGTAGTCTATGTTGGAGATGCAATCTATAATGGTAATTCAACCAATGCAACATTCAACGTGTTACATGCGATGATGAATATGTGATTGGTCAGCCAATAGTCTTCACAATCAAGACCTCAGTCAACATTACTGAAGTTGTAACAATCACTATTGGTGAAACCGTTTATCACACTTTCGTTGAAAACGGTACAGGCACATTCACAGTCACTGGATTGGCTCCAAATGAATACATTGCACTTGTGAACTTCACTGGAAACTTCTACTATGATCCAGTTGGAAACTCAACCACATTTAAAGTGATTGATAAACTGCAATCCACTGTAAATGTTAAAGCAGAAAATATCACAATTGGTAATAATGCAATTATTGAAGTTGAAGTTACTCCGGGTGCTACTGGTAATGTGACTATTGTGATTCTTGGTCGTGAATTCACTCAAGCGGTTGATTCTACAACTGGAAAAGCTACATTCACTATTTCCAAGGATAACTTGACTGCTCGTGACTACCATGTAACTGCAATCTATCAAGGTGACGCTTACTATTACACCAGTCAGAATGCAACTGACTTCGCAGTCAATAAGATTAATACTACTATCGCTGCTAGTGTGACTAACTCCACTGTGGGCAGTGTTGAATATATTAACGTGACAGTCAGTGCTCAAAACGGAACAGTGCTATTGAACATTAACGGTTCACACTACTACGGTGAAGTGATTAATGGTGTTGCTAAATTCAACGTGACCGGTTTGCTGGTCGGCAATTACACTGCTGAAATCAGGTATGTTGAAAACGACATCTATAACGCTAACTACACTGAAGCCAAATTCACAATCAGCAAAAAGTCAACAACAATCATAATCACAGGTCATGACATTACTGAAGGTCAAACTGAAACATTGACAATCACAACTTCAGCTAATATCACTGCTTTAGTTAAAATCGAGATTGATGGTGTCAACTACACTACCTTCATCTCAGAAGGTAAAGGAACATTCACCATCAGCAATTTAACCTCCGGATTAAAAACAGCTAAAGTATACTACCTTGGTGATGATGAATACTTGGCAATAGACAATAAAACCACTTTCAATGTTGACCATAAGTTGGATTCCGAAGTCAACATTACCGTGGAAAACATTACAATCGGTGATGATGAACACATTATAATCAATGTAACCAAAGGAGCTGATTTCAGGTACTGAATATGTAAGGCCAATCGACGCTAACGGTCAAGTGTTATTCACAAAACCTGCCGGTGAATTGATGGCTAGGGATTACAGTGTAACTGTAATCTATGATGGAGACACTTACTATAAAGGCAGCAAAAACACTGCTAACTTCACAGTAAGCAAGAAACCTTCAACTGTTGATTTGGATGTTCACAACATCACTGTAGGAGATACTGAAGTCATTAACGTCAATGTAACTCCTGGCGCTACTGGCATGGTGCTGATTAATGTAAGCGGAACATACTACTATGCTGACTTGAATGAAGGTAAGGCAACATTCAATGTGGCGGGTCTTAAGACAGGCGAAAACACTGCTATCGTAACTTATGCTGGTGATGATAATTATAACAGAAGCGTTGCCTCTAAAGTATTTGTAGTGCATCCTAAGATCACTCTTGAAGCAGGCGCAAACAACGGCACTGAAACTCCAATAACTGTTAAAGTGTCAGACAATGCGACTGGTAATGTGACTGTTGTCGTGAACGGAACTCCATACACCGCTAAGGTTGAAAACGGCACTGCTACAGTCTATGTGACAGATGCTCAGCCTGGTGAACAGAACGTTACCGTAATATATGATGACGGTAAAAACCCAGTTACTCAAAACCAGACTGTTGACATTCCTAAAGTGACAGGATATCCTGTGAATGTTACTGCGCCTGATGTGAAAGTCGGTGAAAACGGCACAATCACAGTCAAACTTCCTGATGATGCTACAGGTAATGTGACAGTTAGGGTGGGCAATCAGACTATACCTGCTAAGGTTGAAAATGGTACTGCTGTTGTGAACGTTAATGATCTTCCTGTAGGTTCATATGATGTTGATGTGACTTACAGTGGTGATGACAAGTATGCTGGAACAAATACCAAGTCACATATCAACGTTGCTATTGACATTCCTACAATCAATGCCGTTGAACAACTTGTGAGAGGCTGGAACAGTATATATGATTACGAAGCGGTATTCCTTGACAAGTTCGGTAATGCATTGGAAGGAGTTAACGTGACATTCACTATCAACGGCAAATCCTACACTGTATTGACTGAAAAACACGGTGTGGCAAAACTAACCACTTCCCACTTGGATGTTGGTGAATACAATGTCACTTCATACAACCCAGTGACTGGTGAAACAGTAACCAAAGGACTTAAGGTTGTTCCTAGACTGATCCATAACAAGGACATTACCATGGACTTCATGGATGGAACTTACTACACTGTTCTTGTCATAGGCGATGACGGCAATCCTGTTGGAGAGGGTGAAATCATTGACATTTACGTCAACACAATCCACTATGTAAGTAAGACCAACAAGAATGGTCTCGCTAAGTTGAAGATTAACCTGAACCCTAAAAAGTATAAGGTGATGGCTGAGTATAAGAACTACAAGGTTTACAATAAACTGCAAGTTAAACAAACTCTTAAACTTGTCAAAAAGATTGTTTCAGTCAAGAAAGGCAAAATGATAGTTCTTAAGGCTAAACTCAAATGGACTAACGGCAAGGCCATTAAGGGCAAGAAGATTGTCTTCAAGTTCAAGGGCAAAAAGTACTCCGCTAAAACCAACAAGAAGGGTATTGCTAAGGTAACTATCAAGAAGAAATCAGTGCTTAAGAAACTCAAGAAGGGTAAAAAGTACTCTTTCGTTGCTTCTTACCATAAGAACAAGGTGAAAGGTAAAGTGAAAATCAAAAAATAGTGTTTCTCATTAACACTATTTTTCCTTTTTATTTTTTAAACAATTAAATTTAAATAATCTATTTTTATTCTATACTTTGACTATTTTTCATTAATTTAATTGATCGTGATTTCAATTATTCTTGCACTTGTCATTGGTATCCTCATGTTCGCCATAATGCATATGCCAGTAATGATGAACTGATTCATTTTTTGCAATTTTTCGATTAATTTATTAATGGTTAAATCTTCATATATTATAGTGTAAAGATTTGAGGTTTTGATATGACTATTACTCATAAGCATGTTGATGAAATTTTTGAATACGACGGAAGCCAAATCAACCCGTCATGGGCATTCCAGGAATTTGGCATATACGGATCATCAATAGTCACATGGATAGGTCCGGTCAACATCACCCCCGACAACCTGAAGGACTTCGCTGATGTGGGACTTGAAATCAAATCCAATTACATGGTCAATTTCATATGCGAATTCTTCGACCAGCAGCCTACAAACATGAGGGTTGCATATCTTCGCCAAAGGCTCCTTGTGATGATTTTCAGGGAAATCCTCACTGAAAAGGAAATCTCTACAAGAAGGGAGGGCGACGATATTTTTGTCGACGGCAGGAAACTGTCAATATCCATCGCTTCAGTGTCCTTGAGCTCCGCTAAGATACACTTTGCGCTCAACCTTGAGGATAAGGGAACTCCGGATGATGTGGACACCATCGGACTCTATGACATTAAGGTGGATGGCCGGCAGGTATTCAATGAAGATAATCTATTAGAATTAATAAACGATACAGTTTCCAGATTCACTGATGAGCTGGAAACAATCGAAAACGACATAAGCAAAACCAAGGTGTTAGGATGAAAATTTTAATTAACGGTATTCAATCAAATTTAAGATTCTCCTCCGCTCACGTAATCCCTGGACATGAATTGTGCGGATTCATACATGGGCACTCCTATTTCGTTGACGTTGAAATAGAAGGTGAAAGGGCAGGAAAATTCGATTTCATAGTGGACTTCAAGGACGTTAAAAGCTACACTAGAGCAATCTGTGACGAACTGGACCACAGGCTGTTGATTCCAGTGTATAATGATCTAATCGAATTCAAGGATTTCGACAAAGAGAAAGATTCCATATTCGATTTGCAAAAGCAAAAATCAGTATACTTCAAAATCGACGGCAAGGGATACACAATACCTTCTGTCGACTGCGTATTTCTGCCTCTGCCGTACTCTTCCGCAGAGGAACTGTCCATGTTTTTCGCCAAGACATTGGCCAAGAAACTATCTGAAACATATGACAACATTAAATATGTTGTAGTGTGCGTGAACGAGGGAATAGGGCAAGGTGCGGAATATAGGGAAGACTTATGATGAAAGCTCCAATAATTGAAATTTTTTCAAGTTTTCAGGGCGAGGGCCTTTTGATAGGTGAAAGGCAAATATTCGTCAGGTTCGCAGGATGCAACCTGAACTGCAACTATTGCGACACCAATGACAGTAAATCCGAGAAATCCGGAGTGCTGATGACTCCTGATGAGGTTGTAAGTGAAATAGAGAAACTCATCACTCCCGATTGCAAAAGCATATCATTTACTGGAGGTGAGCCGAGCCTATATCCTCAATTCATTTCTGAGGTGGCTAAAAATTTTAATCTTAAAATAATGCTTGAGACAAACGGTACTTTTCCGGAGAATATTAACTCCATTGATAAATTGGACATCGTTTCTCTGGATATAAAGTTGCCTGAGCATTTTGATGGTGATTTTGATAATTCCATTTTTTTAAATGAGATTAAATCATTAAATTTATTAATAAAAAAATCAATAAATGTATATTGTAAAGTAGTTATATTGCCATCAACAAAAATAAAGTCATTTAAAGGGGTAGTTGAAAAATTATCACAAAATATTTCAAACAAAAGCAACCTTAAAATAATTATCCAACCTTCTAGTCCGTTAGGAGAATGGAAAGACATTAATTTTAAATTATTTGAGTTTTCCGAAGTTGTTGGGCAATATTTTGAAGTTTCCACCATTCCTCAAATCCATAAGATTTTGGATATTGAGTGAATTTTTGTTTTGATATTGATTGATTTTTATTTTGATGATAGCAATTGTAAATGAGGTGTGTAAATGAAAGATAAAACATCTATTAACAGAAAATCAAATACTGGAGCAGTTGAACGTGAAACCAAAGTTCATGATAGGGAAGGAGACATAATGGCTATTGCTACTAGGGATGTAGTTTCAATTCCTCCTTCAAAAAGTATCAAGGACACTGCAAAAGTAATGATGGAACATGAATTTAGAAGATTACCAATCACAGATCCTGGTTCTGGCAAATTATTAGGTATTGTGACTGTAATGGATATATTGGATTTCTTTGGTGGAGGAAAAAAATTCAATATCATAGAAAAAAAATACCAAGATAATTTCCTTGCAGCTATCAACGAACCAGTAAAAGAAATCATGACTCGTGATCTGATTTCAGTTTCAAACAAAGCTTCCATTGGAGATACAATTGAAGCAATGTTATCCAACCAGTTAGGTGCTATACCAATCATCGATGCTGATGAAAAACTCGCAGGTATCGTAACCGAAAGGGATATTGCCTTATCATTGGCTGGCGTTGCAGGAAAAGACATTGTACAGGATTACATGACTACCAAAGTGTTCAACACAACTCCTGGAACTTCCTTGGGAGACGCATGTAAAATCATGGTTAGGAACGGTTTAAGGAGAATTCCAATTGTCGGCGGTGAAGCTGACATATCCAAAGCTGCCAAAAAACTTTTAGGTATCCTGACTTCCACTGATGTCATAAGATTCTTCAATGCAAAAGAGCTTTTTGACCATTTGAATTCCAATTTGGCAACCGATGTGCTGGACCAGACTAAAATTTCAGACATCATGGTTGAAGAGCCAATTACAGTTGAACCTACCATGACTATCGGAGAGTTATGCGAACTCTTTTCCGAAAACAATATTGGTGGAGTCCCAGTTATTAAAAATGATAAAGTAATTGGAATTATTACTGAAAGAGACATATTGAACGCAGTTAAAAGATATTAAAACATTTTTAGGAGATGATAATATGCAAATTAAGAATTTGATGTCTGAGGATATAATTACCATAGACAAAGATCAAAATCTTTCTGATGCTTTGAAATTGTTGCGCAAACATAACGTTTCACGTTTGCCTGTAACCAATAATAAGGAATTGGTCGGCATTATTTCCGAAAGGGACATTGCCGCTAAACTCGGTTCCTCAAAATATGAAAGTATGCCTGCATCAAGACTTCATATTTCATCTGTAATGGTTAAAGACGTATTTACAGTTCCTGAAACTATGCAATTGGATGAAGTAGCAAAATTAATGTTGGAAAATGGTATCGGTTCCGTTCCTGTCATGAATGATGACGGAAAGATGGTCGGAATTGTATCCAAGGCCGATTTTGTTACCCTTGCTGTAGGAATTGCTTTTGATAAGATTACTGTTAAAGAGATAATGACAAAGGATTTGACAGTGGTCTCACCAACTGAAAGACTTGTTCACGCAAGAAGGCTCATGATTGAAGATCATGTGGGCAGATTGCCGGTTGTTGAAGACGATGAATTGGTGGGTATGCTCACTTCTAAAGACCTGATGAGGGCTTTCATAGACTTTAGAAAAAAGGTGCCTGAAAAATACCAGAAATCTCAAATCAAGGAGGTTTTGGTTGAATATATCATGTCTTCAAATCCGACTGTCACTTCAAGGGATGCAACCATCTCTGAGGTGGCGAATGTAATGATTGAAACCGGATATAATGGCTTACCTGTTGTTGAAGGCAATGATTTAGTTGGTATCATAACACAAACTGATATTTTAAGGCTGATTGAAAAATTAGAATCTTAAATATCAACTTTTTTTTATTTTTTTTGGGTGATTAGCATTACATTAATATCATTTTTAGGACCAAAAGGAACATTCACTCATGAAGCGGCCGGTATGATTGGAGAAGAGCTGATTCCATACTGTACAATTCCTGCAGTGATGGAAAGCGTGGCAAATGATGAAACCGAATATGGTGTCGTTCCAATCGAAAACTCAATTGAGGGACCTGTTGGCGTGACATTGGATTCCCTTGCCCATAAATTCGACTTGAAAATATTCAAGGAAATAATCATTCCGATCAATCAGAATCTTATTGTCAATCCGGGATGTGTGATGGATGACATTGAGGATGTCTATTCCCATCAGCAGGCTATTGCACAATGTCAGGAATTCATAAGCCGAAATGGAATCCAGCCCCATTATGCCATAAGCACGGCAAATGCCGCCAAGAATATCATTGGGGACAAGTCCAAGGCGGCGATAGGTAACGCAAAGGCTGCGGAATTATATGGTTTGGAAATTCTCAAGCCCAACATTCAGGACATGGACAATAACGAAACAAGGTTCATTGTCGTTTCTAACAGTGACCATGAGCCGACAGGCAGTGACAAGACCTCAATCATTTTTTCCATATATGAGGACCGTCCGGGTGAACTCTATAATATTTTGGGGATTTTCCAAAAGAATAACATAAACTTGACCAAAATTGAATCCCGGCCTTCAAAAAAGGGTTTGGGAAGATATCTGTTTTTCATTGACTTTTATGGTCATAAAGATGATGCAATTATTAAAGATATCCTTGATGAGATTGATGAAAACACTTATTTTTTAAAAGTTTTAGGTTCCTATCCTGAATTTTAGGTAACATTTAAATTAATGTTTGAATATAATTTAAAGTATAATAATTTCAGGGAGGGTAGGAATGTCAGAAGATAGAGATAAACTTCTTCAAGTTATGAATAGTTTGGAAGCAGATTATAAGTCTGGCAAGATTTCTGCTGGAAAATACAAATATTTCCGTTCTAAATATGAAGATAAATTAAATTCTATTGATGCAATGGAAGCGACTAAGCGTATTAGATCCATGCAGGGTAAGTCAACTGCTAAAACTAAAAAAAGAAGTAAAAAACCTACCAATTATAAGAAAAAGCAAGAACAAGATTTAGTTCAAAAGTATATTATAAATCCTAAAAAGGATGATGCAAAATATAATAAAAAGAAAAAGTCCTCAATGAGCAGCGGTACTTTTACAGCAATAACCTTATTGGTGCTTGTAATTGCATTCGGTGCAGGTGTAGCTTACGGTATCTTTAATTTGGATTCCGAATCAGTTGCCAATTCCGGTGTTGTTGCTACTGTTGAAGATACAGCATTCCCTGAAATTGTTGCTGTTGTAAATAATACTACACACACTAATTTTACTGACACTTCAAATTATACTCAGGCCGACAGCAAGACAACTGACAATAATGATGACAATCAGGTTGAAACTACAACCACAACTACGACTACAACCACAACTACAACTACTGATGACTCGTCGGACAGTTCCCAATCCAGTTCTCAATCCAGTTCCAGTTCATCAAGTGATAGTAGTAGTAGCAGTGATTCCTCGAGCAGTGATTCCTCAAGTTCGTCGGATAGTGGAAGTGATTCATCGGGCAGGGATTCCTCAAGTTCAAGTGAGGGGACATCTGGGTAATGATTAAGGTGATTTTATGAAAGGTAAAATTTTAAAAGGAAGTATTATAGCAATTATTCTCATCATGTTTTTGGTTTCAAGTGTCAGTGCTGAAAATAAGGCAAATGATGAAAAAGTTCTAACTTTATCAAAAGGCGGATTGGTTATAAAATATCCTTCAGATTGGGGGGTTTCACAGGCCAAGTCAAATTATTCAATAATGTCAATTTCAAAACTGGATTCAATAGATTCTGCAGGAGTCGGTCAGGTCAACATTAACTTTGAGAAAAAGCCGATTGAAGGGGATTTCCACACATTTGTAAATTCCACCTACAACTCCATGCAGTATGATTCTTCATTCAAGCTGGTTTCTTCCGGTGAATCTATAATCGGCGATAGGCAGGCAGTTGAATACATCTACACTTCAAATCAGAATGGTGTGGAACGTGAACACAAGGCTGTTTGGTTTGAAAAAGGCGGTCAGGCCTATGTTTTATTATATAGTGCTCCAATAAACCAGTTCGAACAAAATTTATACGTATTCGATTATATCCTATCAGATATTCAAATCACTTAAGGTGTTTAAATGATTGTTTTATGTGTTACCGGTAGCATTGCAGCTACCGAATCCATCAAATTGGCACGTGAGCTTAGAAGAAACGGTGTGGAAGTTAAATGTTTCATGAGCGATTCCGCATGTGAAATCATTCATCCGAATGCGATGGAATTCGCTACAGGCCATGATGTCGTAACCAAACTGACAGGCAAAATAGAGCATGTCAAATATTCACAGGAAGATTTGATACTTGTCGCTCCGGCCACAGCAAACACCATTTCCAAATTTGCTCATAAGATTGCAGACAATCCCATTTCAACATTGCTGATTACTGCCCAGGGCCATGACACTCCGATTATCTTTGTTCCGTCTATGCATGATTCAATGTATCGTGCAGTCAAGGAAAACATCGATAAAATAAAGGATGAAGGTTCAGCATCTTTCATCAAGCCTAGAATGGATGAGGGCAAAGCTAAATTCCCTTCAAAAGAGGATATAGTTCTTGAATCTTTAAGGACCATTAATTTAAATAAATGATTGGCATGATTAAAGGCAAAAAGATTTTGATAAGTCTTGGAGGGACTTATGAACCTATTGATTCAGTAAGGGGCATTACTAATAAATCTTCCGGCAAGATGGGTTTGGCTCTTGCAAAGGAAGCATATATCAGGGGTGCTGAGTTAACATTGGTTGTCGCCAATGTCAGCGTCGAGATCCCTTATGTTTTTGATGTCATTCGCGTTGAGACAAGCAGTGAAATGAATGAGGCTATTTTAAGGTTGGTTCCTGATTGTGACATTTTCATATCTGCCGCTGCGGTTTCAGATTTTGAATTCAGAAAAAAATCAGATAAGAAAATTGATTCTTCCAGTTCTCTTTTTTTAAATTTAAAGCCAACAACTAAAATCATTCGCCAGATTAAGGACATCAATCCTGATATTTTCCTTGTCGGTTTCAAGGCGGAGTTCAATATTTCAAAAGATGAGATTATTAGCTGTGCCCGCAAACAGATTGCCGATGCCGGAACGGATCTGGTTATAGCCAATGACATTTCAAAGGAGAATTGTCAGTTCGGATCCGATGACAATGAGGTCCTGATTGTTGACGATGAGGTTTTGACAGTTCCTCTGGCTTCAAAAAGGGAGATTGCAAAAAGCATTTTTGACGTGATTTCCAAAAAAATATAAGTTCATCTATCTATCTAGACACACTATTCTATTTTTCAATCTTAACTTCATTTATTTTATAATCATGTTTATTTATTTTAATAGTTTCATGATTTCAATTATTTTAATTAATTGATAAATAGATTATTTTGATAGTTTTTTCACGACTATTTTTCCATAGCATTGAAATTTTCAGCATGTGGCGAACTGCTTCATATATGTTTCAATTCACAATTGCATTTTAAAATCAATTTTGTTTTTGCCGTATTATGTCATATATGATGTAAAATTAATTTTATAGATTGTGTTTTAATCAATCAATTTTTTGATTTGTGCTATAAATCTATATGAAAATTTAGCTTTAATGGAGTAATACTTTTTTAATTAAAAACAGTAAATTAATCTTTTAAAAAAAGTTTTTTTAAAATTAGTTTTAAATAAAAATAAGTTCATGCCTTTAGGTATGAGTTAAATGGAGTGATTAATAGAGTGAATCAACCTAAAGGACGTTTCAATGAACTTTTATTTTATTTGCATTAGCAATTATAATATTTAATTTTATAGTATAAAAAGCTATCTAAGTAATACTTTTTGGCGATTTTTGTAGTAAGATTTTATTTTTCTTAGAGCTATTTTCTGGTTGATTATCACTCAAAAATCAGGTGATTTTTTCAAAGTTTTTTCTTATATTGGCAATGCATTATTGCCTTTTTTGTAGTGGCCTTGTTTTGGAATTTGGTTAATTTTAAAAAATTTATTTTGAGTTTTCCTTTAATATTTTGCTGATTTTGATTTGAACTTTTACATGTTCCTGATTTGGATAGTTTGTGTTGTAAAATTATTGATTGTTAATTCGATATGGATAAATTTTTTGATGTTTTCAATTGGGTAATTTTTATGGTGGTGATATTTGTTTGGGTATTGTGGGAATACGTTTTTGGCTATTGCCGTAGTTCATTTCTTTTTGGCAATGCCTTGAAAAATTAAATTGTTTTAAACTTTTTAATTTTTATTTTCACTTTATAAATTTGTTGGTTTCTCTTTATATTTTTTTATTATGATTTAAAAAAATAAAAAATAGATGGAATTCATCTATTTTAATTTAACTGTTGTTTTTATTGTATCTTTGAGGTAAGTCACTTTGACAGTGTAGGTTTTGCTTTTCCTGAGCTTTTTGATAACTTTTTTGTTCAATGTTTTTTGTGCAATTCCTTTGGAGTTGGTTTTGACCTTGTAGGTTTTGCCGTTGAACTTGAAAGTTATCTGTTTACCTTTTACAAGTTTGCCGTTGATTTTAAGTTTTGCTTTCAATGTAAATTTCTTGGCAGTCTTTTTGATAGTCACTTTGCTTGCGCTCAATACGTGCTTTACGGTAACGGTGTTTTTGTAGGTTTTACCGTTGAATGTGGTTGTCATTGTGTATTTTCCAGGAACATCTGTTATTTTTATTTTTGCTATTCCATCTTTGTTTGTTTTAAACGTACTGGTTTTGCCGTTGATTTTAAAGGTAACTGAAGCACCGACTGCGGCTACTTTGCCATTTTCAGAAACCACCTTGACAGTGAAATAAGATCCTCCACTGTAATCAACTTTAATGTTCTTGCTGTTGATGACTTTGCAGGTGCTTAAATTCAATTTAACAGTGACATTGTTTTGATATGTGTGATTGTTGTAGGTAGTTTCAATAGAATAAAGTCCTGGAGCTTCATTAATCTCCAATTTGGCAATTCCGTCATG
This sequence comes from Methanobrevibacter sp. UBA212, assembly GCF_905233225.1. Classification (NCBI taxonomy): domain Archaea; kingdom Methanobacteriati; phylum Methanobacteriota; class Methanobacteria; order Methanobacteriales; family Methanobacteriaceae; genus Methanobrevibacter; species Methanobrevibacter sp. UBA212. The sequence goes on along the minus strand of NZ_CAJODJ010000012.1, from coordinate 35,016 downwards.
ATTTGTTAGAACTGTTATTGTATTTCTGTTGATTGTGAAGTTAACGGATGCTCCTGCGCCTATGTTTCGACCATCACCAGTCATGACTTTAACTGAAAAAGATGATCCGCTACCATAATCAATACTGATATCATTATTGTCAACTATAACACTATCATCAGAGACAGTATAGACCTTAAGGCAAACGGTCTTGTTTTTTAAAGTGATATCGCTCCATGTACTGCCGTTGGCACTTACAAATGACATTCCATGAATATAATGATTTCTTGAGTGTGCTTCATAAGGAATGGCATTGCTTTTAAAGACAACTTTAAACTTGTCTCCTTTTTTAACGGGAACATAATTGCTTAAGACAATTGTCCGGTATCCTGCAAACTCACTTATGCCACTTTGAGAGTAGACCAGATTTGTGTTCACGTAAATGTCAAAGGAATAATTGATGCCTGGCTGGTTGAAGAATGTTCCAACACTGGCAATCAAATCATCATACTCTGCAGTGAATTCATTGCAATATTGGGTATAATTACTGTCAAAATCATATAAACCGGTTAAATCAGTCTGGTAATTTACATGGTAATCAATAGCATTAGTGAAAATGCAGGCCGTGAAAGGATAAATAATGCCGGTATCCGAATCAGGGGTGAAAAATGATTTTTCATAGTAGGATAAGTAGAAATATCCTTCATCTCCCCAGTCGGTTCCCCAACTGTTTTTGACAATCCATGCGCCATTTCCAGGAGGAGTAATTAAAAAGTTATCTGTAGAGTAGTTATCATCCCATCCGATGATGGCAACGCCATGTGTTGGTGAAAGTGATTCATTAGTATATTGTGCAGAAGTTTTTTCATTGTAATATGGTTCGTCGTTACTGCTTGCATAACTAATTGAAACTGCACCATAATTTAAAATTGCTTTTTTAACCTCCCCTACATAATCGGTTGCATTCGGCATGATGAAGTAAGCATCCTGAAGGCGTGTCTTATTTGCACTATCAACAAAAACAGATAATTTTCCAACCTCGTCATATTCATCATCTTTTTCACTGACACTCAACCAATTGATAACATTAGCCAGAGCCAAATAATCAATACCTCCTTCATCAGATGTTAAAAATCCAAACTCAGAGTATCTTATTTGGAGATTTTGGATATAATTTTCGGAGATATCATATCTTATGCCTGTTGCTTTTAAAAATGCAGTTTCCAATGCTTCTCCAAAAGCAAATGTCCAGCAGGCACCCGCCCTACCTTGATTTTTAACCGGGGAAACCCATCCCCAATCACGCAAATCAAACCGTGACGGAAGAGAGCCAACATTGATTGTATTATTGATCAATGTCAAATTCAATCCGGGATTTGCAAAAGATAGTGGGGCATAAAATGACTGATTGGTGATTATGCTGTCATTATTATATTCATTACTGTTGAGATTGCACACATTTTTGTCGAAATCCGTGAAAATTGCATTTGTATTGTTTGCAAATAGGCAGTTGGTGATATTATACCATGAATCGCAGGCATATATTGCATTTGCCATATGTGCTGAGTTATTGATGAATCTGGAATTGACCAATGTCATATTGCCCATATCACAGACTATTGCACCACCATAACTGTTAGGATAGTCATCGGAGAGCTGATTTGAATCAAAAATACAATTATCAATTGTGCTATTGGTAAATGAGACATAAATCCCTCCTCCAATATGGGCTTTATTGTCTGTGAAGTTGGAATTTCTCAAGATTAGATTTCCTCCCAATTGAATATATGCACCGCCAATCCTGGATGAAGCATTGTCAAACACGCAATCGATTATGGTTGCATTGCATGACTTAATTCCATAATCTACCATTATGGCACCGGCATTCTTAAATGATTTGGTGTTGATGAATTCACATCCTTTGATATAGGAGTTACCTGACCACTTTATGGCAATCGCTCCTGCACTAATATTGGCAGTCAAATTAACGAATCTGGAATTGATGATTGAAGATTCAGAATTTTCAAAATATAGTGCCGGCGCATAAGCAGAGGATATGTTTATAAAATCCACATTATCAATGATTGCCTTGGAACTTGAAGCATAGATTTGGCCATATTTATTTGGTATGCTTGAAGTGACAAATGAGTTGCAGACATTTAATGTGGTGTTCCTTGAATATATTGATGAACCTTCTTCAGCATAATTGTCAATGAAGCGAGAGTTATTGCAATAAATTATAGCATTCTTCTGGAAAATTGCTCCGCCTGATTCACTAGCACTGTTGTTGATGAAAGTTACATTGTTCAATGTGAGTTGTCCATTTGAATATATTGCTCCGCCCATGTCTGAATTACCGTTGATGAATATAAGGTTGCTTATTGTTACATTGTTTGCCGTAATATTGAATATTCTAGCAATTCCGGCTCCGTTGATGGTGTGTCCTTGTCCGTCAACAGTGAAATCGGCTTTGCTGATTATAATTCCGTTTGTATAATTTGTATCGTTTTCAGGATTATAAGTGTAATTTTTTGTTAATTGTATTGTGTCAGTTGTCGAGTTTGCAATTTCAGTATTTAAAGTTGAAAAATCGTTAACTTCATTTTCTCCATTTGATAGTATTTCTTCAGTATTTATATCGTTGTCTTGTGCTATTATTTCATCAGCATTAATACCGTTATCCTGCTTTATTATTTCGGCAGTTGCATTGTTGTCTGCTGCACTTATGCATGATAAAGTGAGTAAGGCAAATAAAATAATTGTAGCTAATATAAATTTATGCCTAATAAAAATCCCTCCATGTGTATAAAAAAATCATTTATATAATTTATATCTGTTTAATTGATATATATATAAAATTAAGTAAATCTTTATTCTTTTTTATAAAACTTTGAAGGATAATATTTTTGAGAGTTATCTTTTCATTCGTTTTTAGGTGTAATCGCCATGATTTTTTTAGAAATTTTTTTCCACGAGTAATGCAATATGGTCCTTTTCGTAAGGCTCCAGCTTCACTTTTTCAATGATTTTAAAGCCTTTTTCTTTCAATTTCTTTTCCTGCTCCTTGAATACCTTTTTAGGCTTTTGAACAACATCGATGCTCCTGGCCTTAATCATCAAAAGGCCGGTCCCATCATACCTGCTGAACAGATTCATATTTCTCATGAAAAGTTCGGTCTGTGTTGGCTGGGCAACATCGCAGTACACAAGGTCTGTCTTTTCAACAATGTTGAGGTATCCTTTAGGTTTTGTTGCATCACCCAAAATCGGAGCAATGTTTGGCCTCTGGCGTGAAAGCTGAACCAGTTTTTTGGCGGTAGTCGGTGAAAATTCGACTGCATATATCCTTCCATTGGTTACAATGTCGGAAATGTGTGAAACGGTTGTTCCTGTTGAAGCGCCAAGGTACAGTACTTTTGAGGTGTCATCAAGCTTTAAATTTTCCAGTCCGTTCAACAGCGCTGCAGCCAATTTTGAACGTCGGGGATTCCATATTCTGTATTCCTCATCTTCCTGGATCAACTCCTCTCCATAGACTGATATTCCCGGAGTCAAATTTTTGGTTGCAACATTTCCATCCTTGAAATAAACTTTCATGTTTTACCTCCTTCTCCTTTTCTTTTTACCTTTTCTCTTCTTGTTTTTTCCCTTTGACCTTTCTTCCTTTCGTTTTTTGGTGGTCTTGGTTGGAAAAGGATTGTTCTTTTCAATTTCTTCAGCTTTCTCGATAAATTCATCAAAGGCATTTTCATCGAATGTCTTGGTAAAGACGTCCCGTCTTGCGGCATGTGATATCATTCCTGCAAGCATCCTGGCAATTTTTCCACGGTTCCACCATTTTGCTCCGCGAACCTGCGGGTGCTGGTATATCAAACCGTATTTCGGTGGGCGGTCTCCGCTTTTCAGGTGCCTGAACAATGCCTTTTCGGCACCCATTATCTGGACGGTACTTGACGGATAGACTGCAAGCCTCTTAAGCCCTCCTGCATGTGAAATCAGTTTGGCTGCGAGAGATGATCCTACCAACAATCTCAAGTTAGGTGCAATGTCCTGCATTTTAAAGTCAACATATTCCTCAAGGTTCTTTCTTGTCTGCTGCATTTCATAGATTGAATTTGCATAATTGTTCATTATTTCTATGTCTTTCGGATTGATGTCCTCTTCCAGATCGATTATGTCGCCTGGAAACGCTTCAGGTTTGGCATTGATGATTTCTTCCTTGGTCTTGTTTTGGGAAATCAGCTTGATGTAGGTTTCATTGTTTTTGATAACATCCATTTCAGGGAAATACAATGCATACCATTCACGGATTCTTTCAATCTGTTTGGAAATGCTTTCATCAATCTCATCGATGGTATTGATTGCCTGAATCAGGTGCTTGTCTTCAGAGGCGGATTCTTTTTTAATTTTGTAAATCGCCAAATTTCTATAGATTTCGGTTATTTCCTCATTGTTCAATCCGAATTCCTCATAATTGCTTCTTAAGTATTCTCCTGCGGGATTCGGATTTTTAATGACGACTTTCTCATTGCCGTAATCTGACTTTCTTTTATTGGATTCGATTATGATTTCGTCGCAGTCCTTTGAGACTTCATCGATTATTTCCATTTCTTCGGGCACGATTTTTTTGTCATCGATATCGGCCAATCTGTTGAGTATTTCCTTTTCCGGAAATAACTTTTCTGAGATTAATTCGTTTTCACTGTTAAAGGCCAGAAATCCCTTAACGCAATAAGTAATATAGCATTCCATAAGATTAATTATCTATTTTATTTCTAATAAGCATTTTCAATATTTTGAAAATTACATATTCGATGCAATTTTTATATTTTAACACAATTTAATAAGTTTAAATAAATATTAAATGACTATAAACTGTTTAATTTATATATTAATTGATTTAATATGGGTATTGTAGGTTTTGACCACTTAAGCTTAAAATATCTCAATACAAATTCGAAGGTTTTCTAATGAAAAAAGATTGGATAATGTTTGTTGAATTAACTTTAGAAATTATGAAAATCGTTGTTATGATTCTTAAATAATTAATTTCTAGGGCGGTAATTAGTTGTTGAATGCAAAGGAAAGAGTTTTGGTATTTTCTCTCTAGTGGGGTTCTTCCTACATTTATATTCAGGGAATATATGGTAAATTTATATATATGTTGATTTATATATTATAATTGAGAATTTTTTTCTCATGAATTTGTATTGAATTAATGGGGTTGGAATCATTCGATTCTGGCTCTATTCATTTAAAAACTTTTTTTAAACATTATTCTAAAATATCTTTAAACTATTTTTATCATGAAATTTAAACTATTAACTGTATGTCAAAAGAGAGTTTGGATGATTTAAGATATGAGTTGGAACTTAAGAATGCAGAAATCGATGAGCTCAATATGGAGCTTCAGGAAAAAAATGAGCAGATCAACAAGCTGAAACTTTATTCCACCAAATTAAAATACGAAAAAAAGAATTTGGAGGATAAGCTCGACACAAAAATCGATTACGACAAGGCAAGAATCAATGAGCTTGATGACTTGCAGGAAAAGATTGAAGAAAAGGAATCAATCATCGACGACAAGCACGACCAGGTGAAGTACCTGAGGTCCCTGATTGATGACTATAAGGAGCAGTTAGGCAGGAATACCGAGAATCTTGATGTCCAACTCAAAAAAATCTCTAAAACATATGAGAATTTGCTTGCCCAAAAGGATGCCATAATACAAAAGCAGGATGAGCAAATTGCAAATTTGATTAAATCAAATGAAGAAACAGTAAAATCCAATAAAACAAATATAATAAGTTTGAAATTGCAGAATGAAAAATATCAGGAAATCATTGATAAATTTACAAAAACTAATTAAACAATTAATTACAAAGTTGATATTATGTTGAAAACAAATGTTTGCGGAGTGGAATTTAGAAATCCCTTGATGCTGGCTGCAGGAATTATGGGAAGCAATGCCTCATCAATGAATTGGATTTTAAAATCAGGTGCTGGAGGAGTCGTATCCAAATCATTTTCACTGAATCCTCATCCGGGCTATCCTAACCCGACAACCGTAGCGGTTGATGGAGGAATCCTGAATGCAATCGGCCTTTCAAATCCGGGCGTTGAGAATTTCAAGGAAGAACTGAAAAGGATTGACCGTGACAATAATGTCATTATCGCTTCAATATATGGGGCAAACCCCTCTGAATTTTCACAGCTTGTGGAGGAAGTTCAGGAGCATGTCGACATGATTGAACTCAACATTTCATGTCCTCATGCGATGGAGGGCTATGGAGCGTCAATCGGTCAGGACTGTAACTTGAGCCATACCATCGTGGCGGCTGCAAAAGACGCTTCCGAGGTACCTATAATTGCTAAATTGACACCGAATGTGACTGACATTACTGAAATTGCAATGACATGTGAGGATGCCGGAGCGGACTGTCTGTCCTTAATCAACACGTTGGGTCCGGGAATGAAAATCAACATTGATGTTGCAAAACCGGTTCTCTTCCATAAGTCCGGCGGAATGAGCGGCAGGGCAATAAAGCCTATTGCAGTAAGCAACGTCTATTCAGTTTATGAGGCGGTTGACATTCCATTGATCGGCGTTGGCGGAATCTATACCTTTGAGGATGTTGTGGAATTCATCTTTGCAGGTGCCCGTGCAGTCCAGATAGGCACTGCAATAATGGATGAAGGTGTTGAGGTATTCAGTAAAATCAACCAAGGATTGGAAAAATTCATGAAGGATAAGGGTTATTCTTCAATTGATGAAATGGTGGGGATTGCACATGATTAATGAACCGAAAATCGTTGAAATTAAAGAGATTGTCACTGAAACTCCTACTATCAAAACTTTTAAATTTGATTGGGATTTTGAAACACTTGGAAAGCCTAATCCCGGCGAATTTTTAATGATTTGGAATTTCAATAATGAAAAGCCAATGTCCATTTCACAAATTAATGACGGAGAGCTTGCAATAAGCGTTAAAAACATTGGGGAGTTCACCTCTCAGCTGCATGATTTAAAAATAGGAGATCCAATCGGCGTTAGAGGCAGTTATGGGCATGGTTTTGACAACTCATTTGAAGGCAAAAAGATCATTGCCATTGGCGGTGGAGTGGGAATGGCTCCAATTAATGTCATAGCCAGCGACTTGGCCAAAAATAATGATGTAAGTGTGATTTCAGCTGCTCAAACAAAGGATGAATTGCTGTTTTTGGATTCCCTTGAAAAGCAGGGTGTAAGTGTTTACCCATGCACTGATGATGGAAGCTTCGGATTTGAAGGTTTTGCAACAAATTGTCTTAGCGATTTGCTTGAAGATTCGACTTACGATTATGCATTTGTCTGCGGCCCTGAGATAATGATGAAAGGAATCTTTGATATCCTTGAGGATGCGGGGATATCTGGCCAATATTCCCTTGAAAGATACATGAAATGTGCACTGGGAGTGTGCGGTCAATGTTGTGTCGACAGCGAAGGCTGGAGAATCTGTGTTGAAGGGCCGGTTTTTGAAAACGAAAAGATATCACAAATAACTGAATTTGCAAAATACAGAAGGGACGCTTCCGGCGTGAAATACTAAAAGGGATTGATAAAATGGGAATTGACATTAAAAAACACCTGACTCCGCCAGTGCTTCTGGTATTGTTTTTAGTGATTGTCTCACTGATGATTGTCTTTCCCGTTTTGAACATGATTATATTGGGTGCCATCCTGGCTTATGGAGTAAGGCCGGTGGCCCGTAAAATCCAGTCAAAGCTCAAATACAGCTCCTTGTCGATATTGCTTGCTATGATAGTTATCCTGGTGCCTTTGATACTGCTGGTTGCATATATAGTCATGGAACTTATAGCGATATTGTCCGGAGCATCGTCTTCCGCCACATACGCCGATATCAATGGAGTATTGTCATCGCTATCCTCTTATCTGCCGTGGAGTTTTGATGTAAACTCAATCTCATCATCACTCAACTCATCGGTTCAGGAGATTGGAAAATTTCTGCTGAATTATCTTGTCAAGTTCGTAAGCAGTCTAATGAATATTACTCTTGACCTGTTTATTTTAGTCTGTTCAGTGTTCTACTTCGCCCGTGACGGGGATAACTGCTTTGAATTTATAAGATCATTTGTTCCTGATGATTCAAAGGACTTCTTTGACAAAACAGTTGAATCCGTAAAGGATGTCCTGAAAAGCATTTTCTACGGACACTTCCTGACTTCAGTGATAATTGGAATATTCGGAGCGATAGGATATTCCCTTCTGGGATATCCCTTTGGAATCTTTTTAGGTGTGCTGACAGGTATACTGCAGCTTATTCCAGTATTCGGTCCGTGGCCTATCTATTGGGCATTGTTCTTTATGGATATTCTTTCCGGAAACTATCCAAGGGCAGCTGTAGTTCTACTTTTCGGATTTTTCCTAAGCACAATAGACATGTACATAAGGCCAGCTCTTTCAAGCCATTATGCAGATATCCATCCGCTCATATTGCTTGTAGGATTTCTGTCAGGACCTCTTGTCTATGGAATAGTCGGTTTTATTGTTGGACCTTTGATTTTGGGAGTCACTTATGTCGTTTTAGATAGTTATAGAAAGGAATATATTCTGGGGGATGAATGAATGCAGGAAAATGTGGTAATTTTGGATATAGATTACGTTACATATGAGGAAAAACCTGTAATAAGACTGTTTTCAAAAAAAGGCGACGAAAACATAATATTGATAGATGACACCTTTGAGCCTTATCTTTATGTGATGTCTGATGATGTTGATGAGTGTGTTAGTGAAATTGAAGACAATATTGACGTTGTCTGTGTTGAAAAGGTAATCAAAAAGGATTTTCAAATCGAATCGGAATTTGTAAAAGTCACATTCAGGCATCCTCAGGTGTTGGCTAAAAATCGTGATGCCTTAAGGGATCTGGAAAGCGTGATTCAAATAAGGGAATTCGACATTCCATTTTACAGGCGCTACTTGATGGACAGGGATGTTATTCCGATGACTGAAGTCATAGCAGTTGGGGAGGAACTCGAAACATTCATGGATTTGGATTCAACAAAGCAGGACATCAAAATAATCAGGCTGACCGACAGGCTTGAGAGGGTGAAGGAATATCCCCAAAATTTCAGGATATTGAGCTTCGATTTGGAAGTGAGAAACCCTCACGGAATGCCGGATTCTGCAGAAGATGAAATCATCATGATTGGGATGGCCAGCAATTTCGGCATCAATCAGGTCATATCCACCAAAACAAACTCTAAGGATAGGGATGACTTTGTAAATCAGGTGTCTTCTGAAAAGGAAATGATTGAAGAGTTCGTCAAAATCATCAAGGACAACAACGTTGACATCATCGTTGGCTACAATTCGGATAATTTCGATTTCCCATATCTGAAAGACCGTGCAAAGATACTGGGCGTTGATTTGGATATTGGAATGGATGAGTCCGATATCAAATTCATCAGAAGAGGATACTCAAATGCCGCATCCTTCAAAGGGTTGATTCATGTTGATTTATACCTTGTAATGAGAAGATACATGACCCTGGACAGGTATACCTTGGAAAGGGTTTATTATGAACTGTTTGGTGAAGAAAAGATTGATGTTCCAGGTGACCGCATCTGGGAGTTCTGGGATAACGAAGGCGATGAACTGGATACATTGTTTGATTATTCCCTTGACGATGTGGTGTCCACCTTAAAAATTGCGGAACAGACCTTGCCGCTTAACCTGGAGCTTACCCGTATTATAGGTCAGCCACTTTTTGACGTATCACGTATGGCAACAGGCCAGCAGGCTGAATGGTTTTTGGTAAAGCAGGCTTATTTTGACGGAGAGGTCGTGCCGAACAAACAGGGATCAAACTTTGCGGACCGTGCTTCAGCTGAAGACAATGAAGGTGGATATGTAAGGGAACCTGAAAAGGGTCTTCATGAGAATCTGGTTCAGTTCGATTTCAGAAGCCTGTATCCGAGCATAATCATTTCAAAAAACATTTCTCCGGATGTGATGAATTTGGGGAAAGTTGAAAACGAGGAGGATTATAACATTTCTCCGGAACATGGCATAAAATTCAAAAAATCTCCACAGGGATTTATTCCATCTGTCATCGATAAGATATTGCAGGAAAGGTTCAGAATCAAGCGTCAGATGAAGGCGTCTGATGATCCTCAGGAAAGGATAGCTTTGGATGTACAGCAGCAGGCCATCAAAAGACTGGCCAATACCATGTATGGAATCTATGGTTTTCCTCGCTTCAGATGGTATTCATTCGAATGTGCAAAGGCAATTACATCATGGGGAAGACAATACATCAAATCATCAATAAAAAAAGCGGAAGAATATGGATTTTATGCAATATATGCCGATACTGATGGTTTTTATGCGAAATATAAGAAAGAATAATTTTTTTTAAAAAAAGAAAAGGGTTAAGAGAAAATTAATTTCTCTTATTTTTTGATTTTAATAGTTGATTTTGCTTTTTTAGTAACAACATATTTGTTTGCTGAAGTAACTACAACTTTATGTTTTCCAACTTTTAGTTTAGCAGTACTGATTTTTGCAATACCTTTTGCGTTTGTTTTGGCAGTGAAGGTTTTTGCTTTTTTACCAGTATATACTTTGATTTTAACTTTAACTCCTTGGATTGCTTTTTTAGTCTTTTTGTTTTTAACTTTGACTTGGAAGTATTTTTTAGCACCTTTTTTAGCGCTTACTTTCTTAGGAGTTAATTTAGCTGGAGCTTTTTTAATCACAATTTTTGATGTAATCTGTTTTGCTGAATAGTCTTTTTTATCTCCACAGGAGATGACAACTTTATAGGTGCCCGGTTTTAAGCTGTCAAGTAATAGTTTGATTTGACCGTTCATTCCGGTTTTACCGTTGTAGTTGTAATATCTGTTTTTGGAAATGTATATTTTGATATTCACTTTTGCATCATAAATCGGTTTTTTCTTTTTGGTATTAGTTAATTTGACAGTAAAGTATTTGCCTGCCTTGTAGTAGGTAGTCACTTTTTTAGCGGTAAGTTTTCCACTAGCCTTTTTAACAGTAATAGTTTTGGTAACTTGTTTTGCTTCATATCTGTTATCAGCTGAGTTAATAATCATTTTGTGTTTGCCCACAGTCAGGGAAGCACTGAATGAAATTTCACCTTTGCTGTTTGTTTGGAACAGGTAGTTGTTGTATTTTTTAGCGCTGGAGTATAGTGTAACAAGCACATACATTCCGCTTAGAGGTTTACCGTCCTTGGTAATTTTAATTGTTGCTGTAGTTCCGGTGTTGTAATAGACAGTAACGTCTTTTGCGTTGATTACAACAGGAAGTTTAAGGATAGTAAAGCTGCCGTTGACACTCATATTGTTGATGTTTTTAGTGTCATTGTTACTTACTGTTAAATCGTAGGTTCCGCCGACGAATCCGTTAACGTTCACTTCACTGGTACCGTTTTCATTGGTTTGGAAATAGTAATTTTTTTGTGTAGTGACCGGCAAGTAAAGATGTAAAATTGTATTTTTAACCGGATCTCCAGTTGCCGCATTGGTTACGGTAATTTTAATCTTTTTCTCACTGCCGTAGTATTCCTTGTAATCTTCAATTACAATTTTGATGTTTGCCTTATTGATGACAATAGGTTGAATGTTGTTTTCAATCTTGTTGAATTTGCCGGATTTGATGGTAACATTATGATTTCCTGCATCCATATATCCCCATCCTTTACCATTCATTTTATTGTGATCAATAGTTAATATTCCTTTTTCATCGGTTGTATTACTAATGGTGGAAATAATTGTGATTCCGCTACCGCTGACACCACTTATGCTGATTGCACCGGTTACTATTCTGTATTCTAAATCAACGGTTTGATTTGCATAAGCTTCATTAGTGTCAATGTCAGTGATTTTATAAATCAGTTTTCCACTTTGGTATTCGACTTCATTGTTGATTGCTTCAACTTTTACATTGTATTTCCTGTCCACAGTAACATTAACTTCAGTATTTTTGTACTTGATGTTTAATACTGCGGAAGTGAAATTACCGTTTCCAAGTGTGAAGAATAATGTTCCATTTTTAATTTCACTAGATGTAATCGGAATGCTTATTGTGTCATTTCCGTTTTTGTATGTAAGGTTAAGTTCCAAATCAGCTGCAGTAATGTTTAATGTTTCGTTACCGTTTATGACTTCAAGCTTAATTTCACCTTTTAAGGTGGAGTTTACAGAGGTTTTTGAAGTTGCATTGATTCCGTAAACTGTTAATACAACTGTTTTGTTGGATTCAATGTAAGTTGCGGTTCCAAGATATTTTATTGTCAAGTTGTAAATGCCAACTTTAAATACATCATTGATTGTAACGGTTGTGCCGTTGATTGTAATGTTGAGAGCTTTGCCGTCTTTTAAAACCTGAATGTTTTTATCGGTAATGTTGAATACATGACCGTTGGTTCCTTTAACTTCAACATTGAAGCTTTTCACTTCACCGTCACCATAGCTTAAGGTGTCATTAGCGGTGATTAAAGTGTTAACCTTAACGGTTGTGTTACCGGTTAGATTGGTATCATATTTAATGTCAACATATGCTGAATCGATATTCTCTTCCAGTTTGAATGTGACATTTTGACCATTTAAAGTAAATCCGGTAACTGTTCTGTTAAATGTTTTGTTACCGATAGTGTAGAAAAGGGTAATGCTCAATTTTGTCTGATTGATTTCCAATAAGTCTGCACCGTCATTGAGATTGATGAAAATCACTGCATTTTCATCTTCATCCAATATGATGCTTGGACTAGGATTGATTCTTGCATCACCGTATACTCTTAATTCAATTGTAGTGTTTGATGAGTTATAGGTTTCATTACCTTTGTATACGATTGTTAAATTGTGCACTCCTTCAGTTAATGCGACATTCATTGTTGTGTTAACTAATGTGAATTGGATATTTTTGCCATTGTCAAGCACTGCTAAATCTTTAGAGGTGAAATTCAATGGATTTCCAGCATAATCAAATACTTTAACAGTAATGTTGTTGGTTTCATTAAACCTGTATTTTTCCTTTGCAGGTGTTGCATCAACGCTTGTGAGCAAGTTGACTTTAACTGTTTTTGCACCTGTTGAATTGGTGTAGTCAATGGTCAAGCTAGCTTTGGTAAATGAGTCAGGATTTAGAATTTGAACTGTCATTATTCCATCTACAATATCGAAATTAGATATAGTTACGATATTAACGCTTCCTGATTCATCTGTGTAATTCAATTTCATTGTCATGTTGCTTCTATCGATTGTGATGTTTTCAAGACCGTTGAAAATTGTAATTGGAATTTCAACTGTTTTGCCGTCACTGCTTACGACAAATTCAGGAACTATGATCTGGTTTGCACCGTAAACACCAATTTCGATTGTAGTATTTGATGCGTTGTAACTTTCATTACCTTTGTATAGGATTGTAATATTGTGTTTTCCTTCTGCTTTCAATTCAAAAGTAATGTTTGAATTTGTATAGTTAAAGTTAGTTATTTCATTGCCGTTATCTAAGACTTTTAAATCATTTTTACTAACATTTAATAGATTTCCTTCGCCATCTTTGATTGTGATACTGATGTTTTTAATCTCTTCAGATTTAAATTTGTCTTTGTCGGTTTCAGCTTTCACTTCGGTACTAACTTTTATACCAACAGTTTTCGGTTCGGTTGCATTAGCATAATTTATAATCAAGCTTGCTGATATCAATTTAACATTTGTTGCGAATTTGATTGCGTAACTATTGTTTTCATCTTTCTTTTCAAGGTCAAAATCACTGATTGTTAAATTGGTCACGTTTCCAGTTTCATTTGTGTAGACTAAAGTCAGATTAAAGTTATCTTTGACCAATTCGATGTATTCTACCTGATCGAATACTTTAACCGGAACTTCGATATCTTTTCCATTGCAAACTACACTGGTTTCAGTTTCGATTGTCTTGTTTCCGAATATTTTCACGGCAACTATTGCTTGTGAAGTATTGTATTGCGCATTACCCAGATATTTGATTGTCAGATTGTAGTTTCCAACAGGTAATGTTTCGGTTATTTTAATGATTGTAGCGTTATATTCAAAGGAAATGTTTTTATTTCCGTTCATAACAGACAATTCATTTTTGTTCACATCAATGTTGCTGTGTGTTTTGTTGTCTTGCACGTTGACTGAGATGGTTTTATTAGCAGAATCCTCTTTAAATTCATACTTATCCTTCTCAGGTATAGTGGTTGTATTTGTTAAATCTTGATTCGTATTTCCATCGGCTACGTTTCCGTCAGTATCACTATCACTACTGAGGACAACGTCTGTTCCATCATCAGCTGATTGAACATCACCGTCAGAGGTGACATTCTCACTAGCACAGACGGATCCGATGCTTATTAATAGAAATATTGCTATTGCTATTAATACGAGAGAATTTTTCAATTTCATAAATTTATTGTCCTCCTTTTTAAGAAAATCTTTTTTTTAAATAATTTTTGCACAAATATTTTTTCAAATATTTATAGCATTATAAGTTTTAGATTTTGAGATATATAAATCAATCTATTTTTATATATATTATATAGTGAAAATTGATTTCAAATGGTAAAATAGGTGTTGGGGTGATGCAATCACAGTTTAAAATACTGCATAATTTTAATCAAATTTTTATTAAAAAAAGGATTTGAAGAATAAAAACTATTCTTCAACATAGGAATCAATGTCGATGTCGAGGTCATCACAGATTCCTTTTAACTGTTCATATAATTTTTCATCGATTGCCACGCCATTTGCTTCAGCATCAGCAATCCTTTTGACTTCAAGGTCTCCCGGAATTGCTACGGTTTCACCGGTTGCCCTTACCTGTGAGATGAAGTCTTCGGTATTTGCCTTGAACTCATCAAAGTCTCCGAATTTGGATGGGTCGATTACAACGTACAAATCACCTTTTGTACAGTCCTTGTCCGGTGAAGCGGTACCTGTTACTCCAAGACCATATCCTGCTTGTACCAATGGTCCGGTTAGGATTTCAATCAGTAATGCTAATGCGTATCCTTTGAATCCGCCGAATGGTAGGATTGAACCTTCAAGTGCTGCTTCAGGGTCATTAGTTGGGTTTCCGTCTTTGTCTAATGCCCAGCCGTCAGGCAGGTCGAGTCCTTTTCTTTTTGATTCGATGATTTTTCCACGGGCGGTCACTGAAGTTGCCATGTCCACGGTAATGTATGAGTCTGACGGAATTCCTAATGCGATAGGATTTGTTCCGATTAATTTGTCCTTACCGCCTAATGGTGCGATTGCAGGGTCGGTATTTGCCAAGACCAAACCGATGCAGTTTTCCCTTAAGGCCAAATCGGAGTAAAATCCGGTAACTCCAAAGTGATTTGTATTGTGGACACCAACACATGCAATACCTACTTCTTTTGCTTTTTTGATTGCAATCTGCATTGCTTTATAGGATACTGCCTGTCCAAATCCGCTGTTACCATTGATTAATGCGATAGCAGGGGTTTCCTTTTCTATAGTGATGTTGTCTTTCAGATTGATTGTGCCTGCTTTTATACTAATTAAATATTGTGGGAATCTTCCAAGTCCGTGTGATGTGAATCCTTTTAAATCAGCATCCAATGTGGCTTCTGCAACTAATTCCTGATCCTCTTCGCTGGCTCCAAGTTTAGCCAATATCTCCTTTACAAGAGCCATTTCCTTATCTTTCATTATCTTCATCTATTCATTCCCCCTTTTTTTTGATAATTAGTATTCAATTTCAGACCCTTCAAAAGTTTTGACGGTGATTTTTTCATCATCTGTCACTTTACCGATTATTTGACATTCGCAGTATTCTTTTAAAGTTTCCATAATCTTATCTGCTTCGCTTTCATCGCAGATGACAACAAAACCGACACCCATGTTGAAAACCTTATACATTTCCTTGATGTCGACATTCTGTTCATAAATGAGTTTAAATATTTCCGGAACTTCCGGAAGGTTATTGATATCGTATCCCACGCCTTTTTTCAAACGTCTGAGATTTGTAAATCCTCCTCCGGTAATGTGGGCAAGTCCATTGATATCGTATTCTTTTTCAAATAGGCTCACGATAGGTTTGACATAGAGTTCTGTTGGTCTGATTAGCTCTTCACCCACGGTGGTTTTACCGTTAGGCATCTTGTCGTCAACGCTAAGTCCTGCGTCATCAAACAATGCCTTTCTTGCAAGGCTGTATCCGTTGGAGTGGATTCCGTTACTGTTGATGCCGATCAGGACATTTCCAGGCTGGATGTTTTCGCCGGTAATGATTTTGTCAACATCCACAAATCCGATACCTGTTCCTGCAAGGTCAAAATCCTTAATGATTCCTGGAAGTGAAGCTGTTTCTCCTCCGATTATTGCGATTTTTGACTCGTTTGCACCTGTAACTAATCCTTCAGCAATTTCAGCCGCCCTTTTAGGGTCAGGCTTTTCAACGGCGAGGTAGTCGACCAGCGCTATAGGTTCGGCTCCGACACATAATATGTCGTTTACAACCATTGCAATACAGTCTATACCTACGGTATCGTATTTGTTCATCATTTCAGCAATTAAAATTTTACTTCCAACGCCGTCAGTACTCATTGCGATGGCTTTGTCACCTAATCTTACCAAAGCCGCATAGTGACCACTGTCGGTAATAATATCTCTACATTCCAATGTTGATTTGAGTTTGTCTGCCAGTGCTGAAACAGTGACTGCTTCCAAATCAATATCCACACCGGATTCTGAATAAGTAACCATAATAACACCTATTTAAAAAATAAATTAATGTTGTAAAGTTTTACAACATTTTCATAATACTATATATTTTGTTTTATATAGTATTTAATTTTTATTAATGAATTCTTACACAATCCAAATTGATTGGAGTTTTGGTCTCAATCTTATAGCTTCTGTGAATTGATGAGGCCAAATCAACTGCCTTGTATGGGTCACCGTGACATGTGATGACTCTTTCAGGTCTTGGATTGAGCCTTTTGACATATTCCATAAGCTGTTTTCTGTTGGAGTGACCACTGAATCCATTAATGGTTTTAACATGCATCCTGACGCAGAACTGTCTGGTTCTTCCGTCGTCATCTTCAAGAGGAATTTCCTTCCATCCTTTCTGAACTCTTCTACCCATTGAACCTTCGGACTGATATCCTACGAAGATGATGGTATTTCTTTCGTCTTCGCATAGCCATTTGAAGTATTCCACTGAGTTTCCTCCGGTAAGCATACCTGATGTTGACAGGATAATCGCAGGCTGTTTTGCCTCGACAATGTCCTTTCTCTGGTCATGATTCTGGACTTTCTTGAAAATGTCTGAGACAAACGGATTTCTTCCCATGTGGAAGATTTGATCCCTTAAGTCTTTGCTTAGGTATTCCGGCCTTGCGGTGTGGATTGCTGTAGCTTCCCAAATCATTCCGTCAATGTAAATCGGTACTTCTTCAATCATTCCATGTCTCATGTACTCTTCAAGCACAACCATAAGTTCCTGTGCCCTTCCCACAGCAAATACCGGAACCAGTACTTTTCCTCCACGTTTGAGGGTTTTGTAGATGGTTTTCATCATTTCCTTTTCGGCATTGTTTCTGGAAGGCTGCACGTCTTCCTTTCCACCGTATGTGCTTTCCATAATCACTGTTTCGGCACGCGGGAATCTGATTGTAGCAGGTTCGAGTAATCTTGAAGGTTCATATTTGAAGTCTCCGGTATATACCAGATTGTAGGCGCCGTCTCCAATGTGCATGTGGGAGATTGCGGAACCTAAGATGTGTCCTGCATTATGCAATGTCAGTCTTATGTCCGGTGAAATGTCGGTTACTTCACCGTAATCCAAAGTGATTGTATTTTTAATTTGATGCTTTACATTTTTTGATGTGAAAGGTAATGGATTGCCCTCTCTGTGGGCAATGTCCAAATGATCAAACTGTAAAAGGGTGGTTAAATCCCTTGTTGGAGTTGTACAGTAAACCGGTCCATCATATCCGTAATGGAAAAGGTATGGCACAAATCCGCAATGATCTAAATGAGCGTGAGATATTATGACTGCATCCAATTCCTCAATTGAAAATTCAGGTGCATTCAACATTGGGAATGCATTTTTATTGTCTGATGCTGCAACATTAACACCACAATCGAGCAAAACACGACTGTTTGGTGTTTGCAATAACATTGAGGAACGTCCTACTTCTTTATATCCTCCCATTGAAGTAACTCTTGCCCAGTCATTTGGGAATTTGCTTCCTTGGTGAATTTGACGTCCGAGCTTTTGCAGTAATTTCTTTCTGTCCTTGCTGCTGTTCTTTTGGATTGTTCTAATTTTTCCAATAATGTCTGAGCTAATCGGTGGGGTTCTTAATATTTTAGGTGCCCATCCGGTGTTTTTAACGATATTCCTTGAGGTAACCCCGTATTTTCCAATTACGAGTCCCGGTTTTTTAGCGGTAATGACCACTTCACAGGTTACGGTGTCAAAGTAAATATCTGTAATTTCAGCTCCGTCGGGAACTATTTCATGAATTTTATTAATAGTTGCTTCGGGTTCAAGTAATGCGCTTTTGTCAGATCTAATAATGATCCTTTTTCTAAGTTCTTTTGCAAGTGATCTGATTAGATCGCCATTTTCAGTAATAATTTCCGGATTTTTGGTATAAACCACCACTTCAGGACCTTCAAATTCCACTTTGGAAACCTGAATTTCATCTGGCAGTTTACTTAAAATCTCTTTTTTAATGTCATCTAAAATGTCTGAAGTCATATAATCCCTTCAAAAAAAGTTTGTGTAGGATAATAGTTTATGAAAGCGGTTAAGCTATAATTAGTAAAATTCCATAAACTATCTACACTATTGTATATAAAAAATAGTTAGTTATGAAAAATTAGCTTATCACTTATAGTTTTCCAAGAATCTCATTAATTTTTTCATTATCTAACATTTCAAAGCCGTTTTCATCCACTTTGGCGACTAGATATCCGTTTCCGGAGTATGTGTCACGTTCAGCGGCAGCTCTTATAGCTCTTATGGCTATTTCAATTCCTTCGTCAGTTGTTAAATCATCTCTGAATCTGTCTTCAAGAACACCGTATGCTACGATGGAACCTGATCCAGTTGAGATATAAGTGTCTTCAATCATACCGCCTGCTGGATCCAGTGAGTAAAGAGATGGCTTGTCACCGTCCATTCCTCCAAGTAATGTTTGGACATACATTGGTCCGGAACGAAGGATGTTTGCTGTCAATGATGCAGCTGCCTTGACGCTAATTGCATCGTTGTTTCTCATTTGGTATAGTGAGACTTCTGCTTCAATAACTTTCATCAAGCTTTGAGCGTCTCCAACGGAACCAGCTATGGTGGTTACAATGTGATCGTCAATTTTAAATATTTTTTCTGCTACTTTGTGAGCTACAAGGTTTCCCATACTAGCTCTTCTTTCGCTTGCAAATACAACTCCGTCTTTACAAGTAATTCCAACGGTTGTTGTACCTTCTAGTATTTTATCATCCATTTAAATACACCTCATATAAGTATTTAAAATATCTAATTTCAACTACTCATAGGTTAATTTAACAAAATATAAACTAATCTAGCGATTAATTTTATTTAAAATCAGAATCAATAATTAGTATAAACTAACAATACTAATATTAGTTATTTGTATATATAAAGTTTTCTTTTGAGAGGGTGCAGATGAAATATAAAAAAATTGGAGATATCCTGATATTGGACAGGAATTATCCTGACGGGGATTTTGAGGAGTTGTCAAAAAGGCATCATGTTAAAACCATCATGAAGATTGACCATATTCAGGGAACAAAGAGGGAGCCTGTTTACAGGGTTCTTTATGGTGAGGACACCGAAACGGTCAATAAGGAAAACGGGTGTCTCTTTAAGCTGGACTTGTCAAAGGTGATGTGGTCAAAGGGCAATAACAATGAACGGTTAAGAATTGCCAGACTGGTCGAGGATGGCGAAACCGTAATCGACATGTTTGCAGGCATAGGATACTTTTCAATTCCGATTGGTGTTCATGCAAACGCCCGGAAAGTCATATCCATTGAGATAAATCCGAATTCCTATCATTTCCTGTGCGAAAACATCAAACTGAACAAGTTGGACAACATCACTCCTGTTTTGGGGGACTGCATGGTGGAAACTCCAAAATACAGTGCAGACAGAATCATAATGGGTTATGTCAAGACAACTCACCATTACCTGAAGGTGGCTATTGACAGCCTGAATGAAGGGGGAATCCTGCATTATCATGAAACTGTTCCTGAAAAGCTGATGAATTCAAGGCCGATTGAAAGAGTCATTTCTCAGGCGGGCAACCGTCCCGTTGAACTGTTGAAAATAAATAAAATAAAGAAATATTCTCCGGGAGTCTGGCATGTGGTTATTGACGCTCGGATAGATTAGATATCTTTTTTAAAAGGGTTTCGTTCAGCCATTCTTTGTTGACGTATTTTTCATAGACGCACAGCCTTTCAATCAGCTCAAAGCCATCATCTTCAGTCAGGCTTTTAAGCTCATCAATTCCAGGCCACGGTGAGGTGATGTTGACGTAATCCGGACTTACCGGTGAAACTCCTCCCCAATCGTCGGCGCCGCATGACAGGAATACCTGTGCGGTGTCCCTGTTCAGATTAGGTGGAACCTGAATGCTGACGTCAGTATCTTTAAATAATAATCTGGCTGCAGTGACAGTTCTGATCATATCCAGAAAGCTTGGTTCAGGCCAGTCTTCCATTTCAATTCCAGGTATCGGGGTGAAATTTTGAATGATGACTTCCTGTATATGGCCATACTTGTCATAAAGGTCTTTAATGGCAAGCAGGGATTCGGCCACCTCTTCATGGGTTTCGCCAATTCCGATTAGAATGCCTGTTGTATATGGAATTTTAAGCTTTCCTGCATTTTCAATGGTTTGTAGTCTGATTTTTGGGTCTTTGCCCGGACTTTTATTATGGGCAGGCAGATTCATCAGTCTTGAAGATGAATTTTCAAGCATCAATCCCATTGAGGCATTGACTTCCTTCAGCTTTTTCAAATCCTCATAGGAGTAGTTTCCGCCGTTGGTATGCGGCAGAAGTGAAGTTTCGTCCAATGTCATCTGACAGATGTCAACGACATAGTCAATCATGTTTTCATAACCGTATTCTGCCAGTTTTAAACGGACTGCCTCTTCCTCATCGGCATCCTCGCCGAATGTGAATAGGGCTTCCTTGCATCCATATTTTTCAGCTTCTTTCAAATCCTCCAAGACTTCCTCTTTTGTTTTTAAAATGATGACGTCAGGGTCGTCAGGATGCTTTTTAAAATTACAGTATCCGCAATCGTTCTTGCAGATTTCAGTCAGGGGTATGAAAATATTTTTAGAATAAGTAATAAGATTATTCTCCCTATATTTCACGGTTTGTGACATGTATTTATTTATTTCGCTGTCAGTTGCGTTCAATATGCGGAGAATATCCTCTTTAGTTAAGTTTGATGTCATATTTAATCTTCACGTTCAGAAACGGTAACTTCCACATAAAGCGGAGGAATTTCATTTTTGTCTTCCCAAATTGCTATAATAACATCAAAATTTGGAAGTTCAAATACTTTATACTCAACAACAAGACCCATGGATTCAAGTTCTTCCTGCATTCTCATGAATCCCTTGTTGTCGACATCGCTTGTAACGTTTTCGCTTCTTTTGATGTTTTTGTCTCCAACTTCAAGAATTTCTGAAATTTTTTCGGATGTGGCATCCAATTCAGTTCCGCCCAAAATTTCACCGATTTCTGTGAGTTTTGAGTCAAATTCGTTGAGCGGCAGAACTTTTCTGGATCTGCCTCTGACAATCAATATCCTTTCATTATCTATCGCAGGTCTTGATCCTTTAAATGCGTCGAAAAATCCCATTACTTGTCCTGCAAGTTCATAAGTTTTTTTCATTAAACCATTTCCTTAGATATTTAATTCAGCTTTTAATTCTCCGAGTGTAGTTACTTTTTCAGCATAAGCGTTGTGTCTGTGAATACTTTCCTGGTTTTCCTGGCGTGCAGTAATCAATGTGTCATCTGGGAAATCAGCATATTTTTTAACTATTTTCTCCATCATGTTTCTTACACAGTCTTCAACGAAAACAGGGTTTCTGTGCGCATTCATCACTGTTGCGTTTTCGTCAGGCCTTTTGAGTAATTCGCACACTGGTGAACTCATTGAAGTTTCAATAATGTCAATCAAATCTTCCGCTTTCACATATTTGTCTTCAGGAACCTCAATTAATAATGTTCCTACTCCCCTCTGATTGTGTGAAGCAAAAGTGACTGTATCTAAAACTTTTTGAGTGGTCTCCTCATCTAAAAATTCCAATAGTTTGGTCTTATCGGATTCTCTAACAGATTCCTGTGCACATGGACACACTGTCATTCCAATAAGTTCCGCACCTATGCTTTTTCTAATATCCACGTTACCGTCTTCATCCCTTAGTCCAATGGCTTTGGCTTTTAGCTGTGCCATTTCCTGGGTTTTGTTTTTGGTAACTGGGGATTCCTTCATGAACATAAAATCGGTTGTCATTGATATTTCAACACGTTTTGCATATTCGTGTTTGGTCATCATTCTGTCAACGATTTTTGCACATAATGATTCAACATCTACGGTAGAGTCTTTAGCTACATCTTCGAGGACTTCGCTAATGGCTTCCGGGTTCCTGGACATGTGTACGCCTTTTTGATCACTTGGTAAATCAACAAATGCATCAAAAGTTGGTACCAGTATTATAGGTCTTTTATTTGTTCTTTTAAGTTGTAATAATTTCTTAACTCCAGTAACACCCACTCTTGTTAGTTTTATGGGCACACTTGGAGCATCGTCCTGAGTATCGGGTAAGCAAACTGCCAATTTTATAACCTCTATTTAAATTAATTTAAATATTATAATATTTGTATTTCTTTTTATTTAAATACATGATAAAATCAGCTTTTTCACGGCAATATTTTTGTCATGATGAAAAAAATTTTTTACAAAAAAAGAGAATAAGAAATAAAAGTAGTTTTATTAAACCACTTTTTTAAAACAAAATTATAAGATATTGGATGATCCCATATCTTCTTTAATAACGTCAAGAACAGTTTGAGTGTAGGTTCTTTCTATAATTGGGTCTTTTAATAATTCTTTAATGAATGAGTTTAATTCATTGGTGTTTCTGAATTTTGCGATTAAAAATGCATCGTATTCTCCAGTAACATCATAGATTCCAACTACATTCTTATTGAAGAATGTTTTTTCTTCCCAATTTTTGAGTTTTCCACCTTTGACTCTTACGCCGATAATGGTGGTTAAAACGAAACCTAATTTTTCATGGTCAATAACCGGGGAGAATTTTTTAATTACTCCGGATTTTACCATTTTGTCAATACGGTTGTGAACAGTTCCAACAGAAACATCTAAACTGCGTGATATTTGCCTGTAGGAAGTTCTTACATCCTCATTAATAATTTTTAATATGTTGATGTCTGTATCATCAAGTTTTACTACATTATCTTTAGTTTTCACCATTATATCTCCCTATAAATTTATTTTTATGGTATTTGGTTAATTTGTAAATTAACCATATAATTTATACTACTGTTTTTATAATATATAAAACTTTGTCTATATTTTTAATTTTTTACTAATTTTTATTAAACAATAGTTATTAAGTAATTTTTATATTACTAATTTTTTTTAAATTATGATTAAATATGTAATGCAGTTTGTTTTTTTCATATCCTTCTATACTATTTTAAAGTTTATCTAAATATCATTTAATTTTATCAGAATATTTTTAATGTTTTCAATTCCAGCATCACTTTTAATTCCAATTGGATTAAAATGGGTTTTAAGGGCTGTGAACCCTTCCTTTTCAAGTTCATTCAGAATCAGTTCAAATTTTGGTGCACTTATTTTTAAGGATTTGCATATGCTGTGGACGTCGTAGAATGTTGCAGGCCCGTCACATTCAACAAGGCATTTGTTCAATAGTTTCAAGGCTTCTTTTTCGCTATTGATTTTTTTGTTGTCTGCCTCGTCAATCATCTTTTGGATAAATTCGCCGTCTTGAATCTTTCCAAGCCATAAAGGTCCTGCGTGAACTAACTTTTCACCGCAAATCGGACATACCTCATCGATTGGACTTGCCAGGCCGTTGCTGGTTTGCCTGTGCAGGCAATGTTTGCAGTGACTGATATATCCGATGTTTTTCAGGGATTCATCAGTCCTTTTTGAACCTTTTTTGATTTCAAGATACATTCTCATATAGTGTTCGGTGCTGTGTGACATCTTCACTTCAATGAACTTGGCGTATTTTGAAAGAGTGAGTGCGACAAAACCCGCCAGTATTCTGATTCCAGTTTCATGGCAATACTCGCTTTTGTAAGGCTTTGAGTTATATTTGCGTATGCAGGGTTCCTGGTAAGTTCCGCACAATGCGGAGGTGTCTGTTGCCGTAACGCACATCAGGGAGTTTCTGCGGGCGCAATACCCGGCGGAGTCCAGAAACGGTGAGGGTGTACCGAATGGATCAATGTCAATAACATCGAATTCGCCACGTTTCATCCTCAAAAACATGCTTGCGTCATGCTGGTATACCTCAATGTCACTCAGATTGTTCAGCTCAATGTTGTGGCGTTCGTAATGGTTGGCTGTTTCACTTATGTCGTTGATGGAAACCTCTCCGACTCCATCGATTTCGTTTTTATATCTCACTCCCCTTATTCCACTTCCTCCAAACAGGTCGCAAATGTTTATTTTACGGTCCTGCTCCTTTTGGAATACTTGGATTGCAAGAATAGACAAATCCCTGTTTAATTCCATGTGTGGATTGTAAAAAACCGGTGCCGCTGATGAAACCTTTTCATATTCGGGAAATTCGATTTTTGTCAATCCCTCTTCAATACTTACTATTTTATATTCGTCCATTACTTCTCACTCTTAATTTTTTTTAATAACTATATTTTAAATATTATTAGATTTAAATATTAGTATGGTAATTTAATTTAAATTTGGTGATAATTGTGTCAAATATTAAAGTTCCTATTGCAAAACCGATAATCGGCGATGAAGAAATTGAAAATGTAGTTGAAGTATTAAAATCAGGAATGATTGCCCAAGGACCAAAGGTGGAAGAATTCGAGCAAAAATTTGCTGAATGGGTTGGAGCAGAATATGGTATTGCTGTCAACTCAGGAACCGCAGCTTTGCACACCGCATTGCTTGCATGCGATATCGGTCCTGGAGATGAGGTAATCACAACTCCGTTCACATTCATTGCAAGCGGGAACTCAATTGTTTACACCGGCGCAAAGCCTGTATTTGCAGACATTGACTTGAAAACATATACATTAAGTCCCGATGCGATTGAAGGCGCAATAACCGAAAACACTAAGGCCATAATGCCTGTTCAGTTGTATGGTCAGTCTGCGGAGATGGACAAGATCAATGAGATTGCTGAAAAATATGGTTTAATCGTTATAGAAGATGCCGCACAGGCACATGGGGCAACTTTCAATGGTCAAAAAGTTGGAAGCATGGGAGACATGTCCTGCTTCAGTTTTTACCCAACAAAAAATATGACCACCTCTGAAGGAGGAATTATCACCACTGATGATGAAGAGCTGGCCGATAATGCAAGAATGTTCAGGGCACATGGGGCAACAGTCAGATATCACCACAATGCAATAGGCTATAACTTTAGAATGACTGATATTTCCGCAGCCATTGGTCTTGCGCAACTGGAAAAGATTGACGGATTTAACGAAAAAAGAATAGCCAATGCAGAGTATTTGAATAAGGGTTTGGCTGATGTTGATGGTGTTATCACACCTTACTGTGCTGAGGGTTCAAAGCATGTATATCACCAGTACACAATCAGGGTTGAAAAGGCAGACCGTGACGATTGGGTTGACATAATTAATGACTGTGGTGTTGGAACAGGTATACACTATCCGATTCCATTGTATAATCAACCAATTTATAAAGCATTGGATTTTGAAGGATATTGTCCGAATGCTGAGCTTGCAGCGGATAATGTAATTTCTCTACCTGTACATCCATCATTGACCCAAGAGGACTTGGATCTTGTAATTGAAGCGGTTAAAACAGCTTCCAATGAGTTAGATTAACTTCTAACTTTTTTTCACTTTTTTTAAATATCATTTCAGCATTTCGTTAACTGTATCGACTTTAGCGTCCAAAGTCCTGTTTTCTAGATCTCTTCTGTCATCCACTTTTATGACAGTGTATACTCTACCTATTCCAAGTTCAAAAATTGCTTCTTGAGCTGTGGCAATTGCAGAATATAACTCTTCAAGATTGTCTGCTTCTATCTGTGTTCCCATTCCGGTAAGCTGGTAGTTCAACCCGGAATCCTTTATTGACTGGACTGCAGCAGTCACATAATCTTTACATTCTGTAGTTTTTGTTCCGACCGGCAATATTGCAAAATCACAAGTTATCATTTTTTCACCTACTAAAATTATTTATTTATTGTTTAATAAACTAATTGGTAATGGTCAAATTAGATAAAGATGAATTTAATGAAATGATTTTTACAAGAATCAATAACCTTATTGATGATTATGAGCTAATCAAGGAAGGTGAATTGATAGCGGTTGCATTATCCGGCGGTAAAGACAGTGTATTGACTTTGCATGCCCTTAAAAATTATCAGCAATTTCTTGATTTTGATTTAGTGGCAATCAGCGTTGATGAAGGTATTGAAGGTTACAGACAGCATGGAATCGACTCTGCTGTCCAAAACGCTCGTGATTTAAATGTAAAGCTGGTTCAGAAGTCATTTAAAGAGGAAGAGGGTTTCGCTTTGGATGACATATACTCAGATTTTAAAAGTGCTTGCATTCCTTGCGGTGTGTTTAGAAGAAACATTTTGAACAAAACAGCTTATGAGCTTGATGCGGCCAAAATTGCCACAGGCCATAATTTGGATGATGAAATACAGTCATTTTTGATGAGTTTTGCCCGTGGGGATACAATCAAATTCTCCAAATTCGGCCCGGAACTTGACGTGATTCATCCCAAACTCGTTCCAAGAATCAAGCCTCTGTGGAACACTCCCGAAAAGGAGGTCGGAATGTGGGCTGTTATAAACAATATTGATATTCATCTGGATGAGTGCCCTTATTCACATCTGTCATTAAGGGCTAAAATCAAGGAATTCCTGAATGTCAGCGAAGACAATTATCCTGGTGTAAAAAATAATGTGATGGAGTCATTTAAACAGATTTTAATGTTTGAAAATGATGTAACTCCAAGCCTCAATGAATGTGAAGTCTGTGGTGAGCCGACTTCATCCAACATCTGCAAGGCCTGTGAGTTGAAAGATTTAATTTCTCAAAATTGCGAAAGCCATGTAGGCTATAAACAGGATGACTAAAATAGCTCCTTCTTTTTTGTCGTATTTTTCCTGAGTCTTGCCGAATATGAAACACAGTACTGTTACGAATATCATTAGAATGACATCTATGAGCATGCCTGAGTCAAGAGGTATTGCACTTATTGCGCTGCTTGCACCAAGCACGAACAGTATGTTGAAGATGTTTGATCCTATTACATTACCTATGACCATCTGATTTTCTCCTTTCCTTAAAGCGGTAAGTGAGGTCACAAGTTCAGGCAAAGAGGTACCGATTGCAACAATGGTTAAACCTACCAGTGTTTCACTCATTCCGAATGCTATTGCTATTGCTGAAGCGCTGTCTACAACCAAATCTCCACCGATTACGATTCCCGCAAGTCCAACAAGTATGAAAATGATGCTATATGGGAGGCTGTACTTCGGCTTTTCGACTTCGGTTGCACCTCCGGATTTTTTAGTGCTATAAACAAGATATGCAATATATGCAACCATGATTGCAAGTAAAATTATTCCTTCAATATTGGTTATGTCCCATCCTATTACGATGAAAACTGCCCATAATAATGTAATTCCTATAAGGAACGGCAAATCCTTTTCAAGAACCTGTTTTTCCATTACCAGTTCACCTAAAAGTGCAGCAATACCGATAACCATCAGTATGTTGAACATATTGCTTCCGATTACGTTACTCACAGCAAGCGCATTGCTTCCGGTAAGTGATGAAGTAATGGAAACTGCCGCTTCGGGAGCGCTTGTTCCCATTGCCACAATTGTCAAACCGACAATGATTGTAGGTATCTTCAAAAGGGAGGCTATGCTGCTTGCCCCATCAACAAAAAAATCAGATCCTTTAATCAGAAATACAAATCCTACAATTAATAAAACGAATTGGATTATTATTGATGCGTCCATTTTTTATTCCTCTTCAATTTCCTCTTCAGGTCCCAAATCGGTAACGATGACCTTATCGATTTGATGACCGTCCATATCTATTATCTCAAAGACGAATCTTCCACATTCGAATATGTCCTCTTCATTAGGGATTTTTCCGCTTATGCTGAGTATGAATCCTGCTAATGTGGTGTAGTTGTCTTCCTCTTCATCAGGCAGTGGTTCTTTAAAGTCAAACAGTTCCTTGAATTTATCAATAGGATATCTTCCGTCAATAAGCCATGTTCCGTCGGCTCTCTGAATCGCTTCAGGTTCGGCTTCCTCATCGATTCCGGGAATGTCTCCTACAATTCCTTCAAGCAAATCGTTCAATGTGATTAATCCTTCAACGCTTCCGAATTCATCGACTACAAGTGACATGTGGACATATCCCTGATTTTCCTTAAATTCCTTAAGCAATTCCAATGTTTCAAGGTGTTCGGAAACAACCAGCGGTTCTTTCACGATTTTATGCACGTCAAATTTCTCATCAGTGAACATTGCTGAGAGGATGTCTTTTGCCTGAACCACTCCAATGAAATCATCAAGCTCTCCGGAAGCTATCGGGAAAATTGACCTTTTGCTTTCGATGATTTTTATCTTATTGATTTCCCTGTCGTCTTCCATGTCAATCCAGATTATCTCATTTCTAGGGGTCATTATGCTTTCGACCTTTTGGTCGTCAAGCTTGAAAACCCTTTTGATGATGTCTTCCTCTTCCTTTTCGATGGTTCCGTCTTCCCTTCCTTCCTTAATCATCAGTTCGATTTCTTCTTCAGTAACCACATCTTCGCTTTTATCTTCAATTCTCATAAGCCATAAGAGAAAACGACTTGATTTGGCTAAAATGAAACTGACAGGCTTTGAAACCTTTTCAAGAACCACCATACTTTTTGCAACTTTCAGGGCAATTCTTTCAGGATCGTTCAATGCAATGACCTTCGGCACAATCTCTCCGATAACCAGTGTCAGGTAGGTGGTGACAATAACGACTATAGCAACGCTAACAGGTCCGCTGTATGGTATAAAGGAAATGTATGCTGCCAGTGGATCGGCTAATGTTACTCCACCAAATGCGCCTGTTAAAACACCGATCAGTGAAATTCCAATCTGCACTGTTGATAAAAATTCATTAGGGTCTTCTAACAAATCAAAAACAATTTGAGCGTTTTTATTTCCTTCTTCCAAGTATTTTTGCATTTTTGCCTTTCTGATGGATACAACGGCAAGTTCAGCCATTGACAGGTATCCTGTGAAAATTATTAGAATTAATATGATAATTATTTTGAGTGTCGTCCCAATCATTTTTAACAAACCATTAAAACTATTTTAATTCGCTGGCCTTCATGAAGCCAGTGTTTCCATATATTTTGTCCTGCATTTCCTGAACTGCTTCAGAGGCTTCCTCTCTTGTGGCCACCTTTTGGAAAATGCGTCTTGATTTTACTTTCAAGGTCTTTCCGCATACGCATTTGCGTGTAGCCACTCCTTCCTTTGCATATAATGCTCTTCCACAGTCACAACGAAATATTAAATACATGGTATTTCCATTTATAAAATCAATAGTAATTATATTATCAATAATATATTATTTAAAATTAATTATTACATTCCGAATATTTTCATGAATAGGGGTATGAAAACTTTGGAAGGCAAGATTACCAGAGTCGCAATGCTGACTCCGAGGTTAGTGCCGATGACTACAAGAAGTATTCTGAATATGTTATTGTGCCACAGGTCTTTAAAACTCTCGATATGGGCCAGATTCTTAATGTCACTTTGTTTCACTTTTCTGAACTTGGCCTCGCACAATCCTGAAAACCATCCAGCAGCAAGCAGGGGGTGAATGATGGTCAGGGGAGCAACCACTCCGCCGACAATTGCTGATTGGATTTTGGATCCTGAAAGGATTGATCCGATAAATCCCATAATCATGCTGATGACAACAAACTCATAGATGTTCCATGTGATGTTTATCCCGCTAAAATATGCCAGAAAAAATATCACAACAAATAGAATTGGAATCAGTGCCAAAATTATTTTTGTCCATGGTATTCCTTTTTTGTCTTTGATTACTTCCAGATCCCTTAAATTAGGCAATGTTTCAGGATTGTCCAAGTATTTTTCGATTCCGGGCTTATGTCCTGCTCCGACAACTGCAATGACGTGGTCCTGAGGGATTCTCATTATGCTTCCGGCCAGGTATGCATCCCTTTCATGAACAAGGACCTCATGGACGCTAGGGGCTTCATCCTTAAACATTTCCATCAGTTCGTCCAAGTTTTCCGGATTTTTAAGCTCCTCGACATCGACTTCCTCATCATCGCCATATCCAAAAGCGGAAGCTATTAGGCTGAACATGAATTTGGCCTTTTCCATAAAGCCCATCTTATTCAGGGCTCTTTGCAATGTTATGCTGATGTCCCTGTCGATTAATGCTATTGGGATTCCCAAATCTTCGCTCGCTTCGATTGCACCAATCATTTCTGAACCCGGTGCAACATCCAAATCGGCTCCGACCTTGGATTGGAAGTAGCTTAAAAGTGTAGTTGTAAAGAATAATCCAACCTTGTTTTCTTTGATGATTTTAGTAACTGAAATTGTCTCATCCTGTTCAATGCCCATCATTTCTTGTTTTAATTTAGTGTATCGACCTCTGTCAAGCTCGATGGCAACTACATCAGGTTGGTGTTCGTAGATTGCATCTTTTACCTCTTCAACACTTTCCTGTGATACGTGAGCGGTACCTATAATTTTTAAACATTCTCTTTTCAAAAAAACACTTCTTTGTATAATTATATTATCTAATTATTATGAAATCTACCTAATAAAGTTAATTCATTATCTTGATATATGGCAACATTGTTGGTTATGTTTCTCATCACTGACAACTTGACATCATCTGTGTAACCGAGCTCGATTAATCTTTTGGCAGTTCTTGAATTTAAAAATGCCTCTTTCACCAGATTATAGTCTCTGCTGGCCATGATTGCGGATTTGGCATATTCGCTTAATTCGCATTCGTCCAGATTTTCATTAATCCAGTATAAGATCTCTCCTGCGGCCAGAAAATCCTCGATTGCAAATTCTCCTTTGACGCCTGCCATAACCACATCGATATGCTCTTCGGCCAACTGAATGCTTTTTTCTCCGACCGCTTCAGCATTGACCATTGAACCGATCAATACCTTTGAGTTCATGTTTTCAAGAATCCTGGTTCCATTGCTTGTTGTCAGGATTAAAGTATCGTCGGAAGTTTTCAAATCTTTAATGGCAGAAGGGCTGTTTCCAATGTCAAATCCTTCGAGGCGCTTTCCGTTGCGCTCGCCTGCAAGCATGCCTCCGGTTTTTTCCTTTAACGCAATGGCTTCTTCAGGAGTGAAGCATGGAATTATCCTTTTAAAACTGTTCAGGGCCAGTGTTATTGTTGTGCTTGCCCTCAGGGCATCAACCATGATGGAAACGTCGCCGCTTGAACTTTCCTCAAAACTCAATGTCACCTTCATGAAGTAATTTATATTGAAATAATTATATAATAATATTCATGAAGATAGTCACAACCCCAATGTGTGAAGAAATCGTAAGGCTTGCCGGCATCAGGGATTATGCGGTAAACAAATTTCCCCAAAAAAGTGAGGGGGATTTGGCAATTCTGCTTTCGGAAAGCAAAGTCGAAATGGATGCAGTTCAAATCAAGATCAATACGTCAACACAGATTTTTGAAAGCATCAAAGAGATTTCCTCCCTTGCAGGCAATGAACTGGACGATGAGGAGATATTGTCATATTTTGATGGTTATGAGCTTTGCAGGAAATACCTGAATTCGAATTTCAAAAGGGATGTCAGTGTCAAGGTATATTCCGAATTTTTAAGGGATATAGTTTCGGATGTGGGCTTCAATATCTGTACTGATGGCTTTGATTATGTGATATATCCGGATTATTTAAAGGATAAGGTCATAGAAACCGAAAACACTGTTGAAATCCCGTCCCACAATGCAATTTCCAAAAATCCCTTTGATAAGGCAGAATTGAGATATAGCATTTTAGAAAATTTAATATAATATATAAATTATAAATATTATTTATTACAATTGCATTTTTTGAGAGTGTTAGGAATGTATGAAACATTGATATTTACTGGTGGAGTTCACAAAAGTGAAGAGATAAGAGAGCTGATAGAGGATTTGGGCGGATTTATTCTTCAGGACAGCGTTCAGCAAATGGAACTGGTCTTGAACATGGCTGTTCCTCTTGAGGATGTTGATAAGATTGAAGAAAAGTCCAAAGAGTTATTGGCAAAGCTATCCGTTGCTCCTATGGCAGGTTCTGAAATAGCTATTGTCTCACCAACACTTGCAAGGCACCATTTGCCTCACGCCGCATGTGACATTTCCGAGTATCTGCGTGAATTCGGTGCAAAGGATAACATGATAGGTCTTGCAAGGGGAGACGGTAAAGGAACTTCCGGAATCACAGAAGAGGAAAGAGATTTGATTGAAGAGCATGACATTGCCATTTTTGCTTTGGGCAGCTTTGAAAACTGCATCAAGGAAAAGGCATTCCTTTATGATAATATTGACATACCAGTAATTGTCACAGGAGCTCCTGAAATCGATGTCAGTGAGCTTCCGGGCGCTGATGCATATGTGGGTGGCCTTGGAAGAATACCAAGAAGACTCAGAAGAGGTCCGGACATTCGCGCACTCGATAAGCTGGTTGAAACTATCGAACAGATTTTAAGTGACAAGAAACGTGAGATGACTCTTGACCCGCCGTTAGTGCCATCCATCGTTGTAAAAAATGCAATTGAAAATCAAATTAGGGAAATAAAAGATGTAATTTCTCCAACCCCTGTAACTTCACAGCTCAATGGTGTTCGCGTTAAACTGAATTATGACACCTATGCCGAAGACATCGGAAATGTTGTCATCGACGGCAAGAAGCTGTCAGAAATTGCTGAGATTACAAAATCAAAAATGTATGATTATATCCTGGTGAAAATTAATAGTGAGAGTTCTCTTGTTGAGGATTCTGACTAACTCTCTTTTTTTTTAAATTCTTCTCATACCAAAGAAGTTGACCGCATCAACCAGATCGTTGAACTGTTCCAGTTCCCGTTCTATGACATTTTCATCTGTCATGTCTATGCTCAGTTCTCCGTCCACGGTCAATGTGTCCGGGCCACGGCCGATGAGCCTGTCGATGCCGTCTGCACTTAATATTCTTTCGGCATCAAGCTGGTGAACAAAAGATCTGCCGGGGATTATGACGGAATCCCTTATTTCAGACAGGTCAAGCTGCTCGAGATCCTCTTTTGTAATAAGACATGCTATTTCCTTTTCAACGGCAACGACATTCACATTGTTTTCCGCATCAATCTTGTCAAAGATTTTGCTGATGTAGGGTTCGGCTATTTTTGAGGTAATGATTGTTGCCTCGCCGGTTATCGGTTTTATGAATTGCAGGAACACTTCGTTTTCATCTTTTGCGATTGCGAATGGTCCTCCGGTTTCAGGGTCACATACTGGTGTTCCGCTGACTCTGAACTTGTATTCGGAGTTTATTTGCCTTACAAGTTCGCCGAAATCTTCAACAGGCTGTGATTCGATGCCCTTTATGATAGGCTCATTGCCCAGAATCAGTCCTTCGTTGAATGTATTTGCAAATCTCATTAAAAGCATT
This sequence comes from Methanobrevibacter sp. UBA212, assembly GCF_905233225.1. Lineage (NCBI taxonomy): Archaea > Methanobacteriati > Methanobacteriota > Methanobacteria > Methanobacteriales > Methanobacteriaceae > Methanobrevibacter > Methanobrevibacter sp. UBA212. The sequence goes on along the minus strand of NZ_CAJODJ010000012.1, from coordinate 995 downwards.
CCCTTTGCACCCCATTCCTCTAGGGAATTGCAGGTTTGCCTTAACACATCCCCATCATTGACTCCGGGGATGATGACTGCAGCACCGGTCAGCTTAATGTTTTCACAAAATATCTGGCAGGCTTTAAGTGCCTCTTCAGGGTTAGGGTCCTTTACCCATTCCTTTCGAAGTTGGGGGTCTGTTGAAAATACGGTAAATGAAACTTCATTAACGCCGTTGTTGATCAGTCTTGTAGCCATTTCGGAGTCGCTTATTCCTTTTCCGCATGTATATCCCAATACTGAGGATATTGAAAACTGGTTTAGATTTGCGGTCAGGGTTTCAAGATGGGGATAGCAGCTTATATCTCCCCCTCCACTGATGTATGCACTTACCTCTCCCTGAGGCATTCCCATCATCATTGAAGTTTGAACTTGATTGATAACTTCAAATGGGGACTTAAAATCTCCTTGCGCTTCGGAAACACCTTTGCTGCATCTTTCACAACCAATTTTATTTGGCAGGCAGTGTGCACATCCGAAACTTTTCATTTCCTTTACCTTTCTGAAGTAGCAATATTTGCAAAATCCATTGCAGTCTCTTCCAGGTATTCCTCCGACATCTGCTACAAGTTGCATATTAGTTAATTTTATTTTCATTTTATTTATAAATTATATGATTTTTTCAAAAAAATTTTTGTATTACTTTTAGTATTATTTATTACTATGAACCTTGAAAGTAATAATTTTTTATTTTCTTTTGTTTTTAAAAATCGTGATTATAATTTAGTTATATTGATTAAAAACATTGCATTTTAGTTTAATCATATATTGCTTTAAAAAATTGAAAAATATTGTAAAAAAACTGGTTTTAATAAATAATCAAAAGTATTACTTTTGGCTAATTTTTTCTTAAATGAAAAATCTTTTATTATACTTTATAAACTTTTCTAAAATATTTCATAGGTAATCTTTATATTATATCTTTTATAAAATAAAATTTGTATACCATATGGC